>JAKLLI010000389.1 GCA_023150195.1 Azonexus sp. | reverse complement strand
GCCACCATTATCGTGAAAAAATCCGATATCGAGTTATTTTACCAGCGCCTGCAGTCGGCGAATCCCCACCCGCAAACTGAGTTGAGCTATGAAAGCCCCTTTCAACTCTTGATTGCCGTCATTCTTTCAGCGCAAGCGACCGATGTCGGGGTCAATAAGGCAACCCGCCGCCTTTTCCCGGTCGCCCCAACGGCAGCGAGCATGCTGGCGTTGGGCGAAGAAGGGCTGACCGAGTACATCAAAACCATCGGATTATTTCGAACCAAGGCGCGCAATGTTATTGCCACTTGCCGAATGCTGGTTGAACTGTATGGCGGCGAAGTGCCGGATGATCGTATCGCACTGGAGTCACTGCCGGGCGTTGGCAGAAAGACCGCCAACGTGGTGTTGAATACAGCCTTCGGCCACCCGACCATCGCTGTCGACACCCATATTTTTCGCTTGGGCAATCGAACTGGTCTGGCAACGGGAAAAACCGTTGATATGGTTGAAAAGAAACTCCTGCGTGTTACCCCCGCCGCGTATCGACGCGACGCCCATCACTGGCTCATCCTCCATGGACGTTATGTATGCAAGGCGCGCAAACCCGAGTGTCCCCGCTGTATCGTCAGCGATGTATGCGCTTTTCCCGGAAAAACCACGTGAAGGCGGCCAGCGGACTGGCCGCAGGTGCAACGGCCTGCCCCGAACTCGCAGAAAAGGCGGTAGAGCAAGCACTTGTGCGTCTCGGGACTGACCGGGCCGCAACTCTGATCCTCCTGCTCAGCAACGAATTCGACGCCGATATCGCCACCACGCTGCGCCGGGCGGCGCGGGTCGCTGGCACCCTGCAGATCAGTGGCCTGAAGGCACACGGCGTATTCACCGAACAAGGGTGGGAAATTGACCGCCCAGCCGTCGCCGTGATCGCGTTTGGCGAAAATACGAATCCGGCCCCGTCACATCAATATGCTCATCAAGTGAAGTTTCTGACGCAACGAGCATTTCCTGAAGAAGGTCGGCTCCTGTTCCCTCAATCGGGTATCCAGATGAATACGGGGAGTGCATGGCATAGCGGTCGACTTGCACAACAGGCAGAAATTGAACTCCAAACCCGCAAGCCAGCCAGCATCTTGCTGTCCCGGGGACTACGGATGCTCACTCCATCCTGCCTTGTCACGCAGACTGAGGGGCTCATGCTGACATCCATAGACGGGCAGGTTGCGGGGGACTTTATCCGCCGTTTTCTACCACCAGAAGCCAAGCCTCCCGGCGAGTTTCACCGCTTGCGACTGATTCACGACAACCATGACCCCGGCATTGGCATCGTTGCAGAATTACCGGGTGGCGCCCTGTTGCTAACCCATGCCTTGGCGCCAGGGATGGCGATACAACTTGCAATTCGGCAGCCCCTGGCCGCCGGCCAGGAGATGCGCAGCCAGCTATCGCAAGCCAAGCAGCACAGCACGCCCGATTTTGCCCTGATGTTTTCCACGCTCGCGCGCGGCCCCATGTTCTATGGCGGTGAAGATGACGACCTGCGCGCTGTCCGTGAAATCTATCCTGACCTGCCCATGGCGGGTGCCTACGGCGACGCCGTGATTTTTAGCCATAACGATCGCACCCGAATGGATCAAAATAGCGTTCTCACTTTACTCTACAACTAGTGCTTTTATGTTTAATCCATCCCGGGATCAAGTCCGTCAATTCTTCTGCGCCACCTGGCAAAAATTTGAAGCCCAACAGCCCCTGATGGGTGCTGAAATCGCAGCTGCCGCCATCATCAGCCAACACCCCGAATATCACGCCTTGTTGCGCCAAACCGAAACGGCACTTCAACAAAACTGGACGCCAGCGCAAGGCACGATGAATCCCTTCCTGCATCTATCGCTCCATCTTGCCGTACAGGAACAGGTTGACATTGACCAACCTTATGGCATTCGGCTCGTTCATGAACAGCTGTTGCAGCGGATGGATAAACACAGCGCCGATC
>JAKLLI010000388.1 GCA_023150195.1 Azonexus sp. | reverse complement strand
ATGGCCGAAAAGACCAGCCAGCCGCTAATTCTCATCCGGGACATCGACGATGAATTCGGTCCCGCGAATCCCGATGGTGGCAGTCGGCGTTGACACCTTGACGGCCCGTGGATTCAGTTTGCCAATCAAGCCGGTCACATAGCGCAGGCTGCCGCGGATGATCGAAGTGTCGACCTCCCCTTCGCGGGTGGTCGGATTGTAGGCAAACGCCCGAATGTCAAACACGCTGTTCGGTCCCAGGCTGATCAGGGTTTCGTCACGCATGCTGATGCCCACGCTCCCGCCTTTGCCCACCAGCACCCGGTCACCTGCCTGGACCGGATCCCCCACGGTAACGTCGCGCGGGTTACCACTGCGCACGATTTGTACCGGGCCCTGCAAGGTCTTGACGATGCCAGCGTCGTCAACTGCCAGCACAGGCAGCGACAGCGAGGATAGCAATACGACAAGGAAGGTCAGACGCATGGTTGTTTACCGCAGGATTCCGGCCACCGCAAAAAAGGCCGTACAGGGAAATTAACTGTATTTTAAATCAAGCAGCATGGAGGGCGGCCAGAAAATCCCCGATTTCACGCAAGACCCGAGCGCCTTGATCCCGATGCGGCGAGTGACCGCAGGCGTCGAGCACCACCAGCCGGACATCGGCAGCCTGCTCGGCAATGACCTCGATCTGGCGCAGCGTGGCGTATTCATCGTCCCGCCCCTGCATTGCCAGCACCGGGCAGCGAATCGATGGCAGGTAGGCTTCGATGTTCCAGTCCCGGAAAGCCGGCGACAGCCAGCAATCGTTCCAGTCGGCAAAGACCTGCGCGGCATCGCGGTGATAACGCGCCAGCCGTTTGGGCCAATCCGTCGTATCCCACAGCTTGCGGGCTGCGGCAATGCCGGCCAGCGTTTCCGGCTCGACAAACTCATGCGGCGCCATGACCACCAGGCCACGCAAAGCCTCGGGATAGCACCCGGCAAAAATCAGCGCAATGCTGCCGCCATCGCTATGGCCGACGAGCACGGGCTGCTCGATCTCCAGCGCGCGCAGCACCTCGGGCAGCAGCACCTCGCCTTCGCGATGCATGTAGTCCGGTTGACGCGGCGTCGGCCACGGATCGGACTGGCCATAGCCGGGACGCGAATAGGCCACGACCCGACATCCCGTGGCCTCGGCCAGTTGCTGGGGAAAATCCCGCCACATCGCGATGCAGCCCAGCCCTTCGTGCAGCAGCACGAGGGTGGGCGTGTGCGGGCGGCTCGCCGGCAAATCCAGCACCTCGATCTGCATGCCGGCGACAAATATCGATTTCATGGCGCTAACAGAAAATCGCGAACGACGGCAATCTGTTCGGCCGACTGGAACATGGGCGCGTGGCCAACACCGTCAATTTCCGCCAGTTTGGCGCGTGGACCGCACTCACCCATCTGCAGCCAGGTATCACGCAGCAGCAAATCCGATTCGCCCCCGCGAATCGCCAGCGTCGGGCAGGACACGGCGCCATACAAGGGCCACAAATTGATGTCGCCACCACCATAGGCCGCGCGGAAAGGCTCTGCAATGCGCGGATCGTAACGGAAGGCCCAGCGGCCATCGGGTCGCTGGACAATGCTGGTTTCGGTCAGGTGATACCACTGCGCCTCGGTGAGGGGGCCGAAGGGCGCACTCACCGCTTTCACGTAAGCAATGGCCTCATCGATCGTCGCCCAATCGGGATCGGCGCCGACGTAGCCGGCGATGCGTTCCAGCGAGGCGGCGGTGATCAAGGGGCCGACATCATTGAGGACCAGTTTGTGCACGGGCGAAGCTTCCTGCGCCGCCAGCGCCATGCCGATCAAGCCGCCCATGGAAGTCCCGACCCAATGCACGGTTTCCACGTTCAGGCGCGCAATCAGGGTCACCATATCGGCCATGTACTGAGGCACCTGATAACCGGCGGGATCGCGCAGACGACCGCTTTGCCCACGCCCGACCACATCCGGACAAAT
>JAKLLI010000387.1 GCA_023150195.1 Azonexus sp. | reverse complement strand
GTGGCGCCTGCCAGCACAAAACTGTTTCTGGCCAAAACAAAAAATCTTGCGCCGAACTGGGCATCGCCTTCGGTCAAGGTCATCTTGAGCAGCAATATCGCCGGCAGCAGAAAGCCCAATAGCAAAGGGAGTGCGCAGACCAAGGTTGCCAGCCATGCTCCGGGACCCCGAAGCGGAACCGTCATGGCACGATGTCGCCCCGAAGTGTTGTGGTATCGGGCACGCCCGCGGGATATCCGTTCCACCATCAACAGCAGCAACACAAACCCGAGCAACATGGCCGCCAGTTGTGCGGCGGCCACCCGGTCACCGAGGGAAAACCAGGCTCGGTAAATCCCGGTCGTGAAGGTGTTCACCGCGAAATAGGCCACGGTCCCGTAATCGGCGAGGGTTTCCATCAAGGCCAGCGCGACGCCGGCCACAATCGCGGGTCTGGCCAAGGGCAGGGAAACCGAGAAAAATGCACGCCACGGCCCCATGCCCAAGGTCCGTGCCGCCTCGAGCATGCCGCTGGCCCGCTCGAGAAACGCGGTTCTCGCCAAAAGATACACATAGGGATAAAGCACGCTGACAAACATCAGCATGGCCCCCGGCAAGGTGCGGATATCGGGAAACCAGTAATCACCAAATTCCCAGCCGAAGGTATTGCGCAAGGCTGTCTGCACCGGCCCAACAAACTGCAGGAAATCGGTGTACACATAGGCCATGACGTAAGCTGGCACTGCCAGCGGCAAAACCAGCGCCCATTCAAAAATCCGGCTGCCCGGAAACACATGCATGCTGGTCAGCCAGGCGGTACTCACGCCGACCACGGCCACGCCGACGCCCACGCCGATGCATAGCCAGAGCGAATTGGCGATATATTCCGGCAAGACGGTGCTGGCAAGATGCTGCCAGGTTTCCCCCGTTCCCCCCGCCAGCAGATTCAAGCCGACACTGGCCACCGGCATCCCGGCCAGAAAGGCGACGACGATGCCGATGAGAAGAAGAGGAGAATAAAGAGTCGAACGCATGGTTTGTAAATGCGAATTATAATCGAGCACCATGGCACAACTCGAACTCATTGATGTAATTCAGCGCTACGGCAAGCATACCGTGGTCGACGGCGTCAGCTTCACGCTGGCTGCCGGCCAGATTGCCTGTCTGCTCGGCCCATCCGGCTGCGGAAAAACAACCTTGCTGCGCTGCATTGCCGGTTTTGAAGACATTGCTGGCGGGGAAATCCGGCTGCACGGTCAGCGCGTCAGTGCGATGAGCACACGCATTGCCCCGGAAAAGCGACGTATTGGCATGGTTTTTCAGGATTACGCGCTTTTTCCCCATCTCACCATCGAACAAAATGTGGCTTTTGGACTCGGCAAGGTGCCACCGGCGGATGCCAGCCTGCGGGTACGCCAGTTGCTGGCTACCGTCGGCCTCTCCGGACACGGCAACAAATATCCGCATGAACTCTCCGGCGGCCAGCAGCAACGGGTGGCCCTGGCCCGGGCTTTGGCACCTCGCCCCGAACTGATCCTGCTCGACGAACCCTTTTCCAATCTGGATGTTGGCTTGCGCGAACGCCTTTCGGTTGAAGTGCGGGAAATTCTCAAACGCGAAGGGTCGACCGCGATCATGGTGACCCACGACCAGCACGAAGCCTTTGCCATGGCCGACGAAATCGGCCTGATGCACGATGGCCGCATCCAGCAATGGGACATTCCCTACAACCTGTACCACCGACCCGCCAACCGTTTCGTCGCCGATTTCATCGGCCAGGGAGTGCTGGTTGCCGGCATCGTAGGCGATGGCAACAGCGTGCGCATGGAACTGGGCACACTCATTTCCGACACGCCGGTGCAATGCAACGAAAGTTGCGCCCAATGCGATCAGGGCTGCCGCGTCGATGTCCTGCTGCGGCCAGACGACATCGTGCATGATGACGCCAGCCCGGTTCAGGCCGAGGTGTTGCACAAGGCCTTTCGCGGTGCGGAAATTCTCT
>JAKLLI010000386.1 GCA_023150195.1 Azonexus sp. | reverse complement strand
CGACCTCGGTGGTCGTGATTGCTACGGTATCGGCCACGACGACCCCCGCGTCAGCGACCCGGCGCAGTGCCGCTACGACGCTAGCGTCGCCGTTCCCGAGCACTTCGTGCCGGAGGGGCCGGTCAGCATCACCACCCTGCCCGGTGGCTGCTATGCCCAATGGCGTTATTGGGGCGACGGCCCGGGAATCGCCCGCGCCTGGCAGACCTTGCGGCGCGACTGGTTACCGCAAAGCGGGCTGCGGATCGACAACCGTCCCTGTTTCGAATGGATGCCAGCAGGCAGCGACTACGACCCGAAAACCGGGGAATTCGCCTGCTTGATTTGTATACCCGTCCAGTCTGAATAGAGGCCTGTGCTGGCTTTGCCGTATCATCGCCGCTTTCGCAACACAACCAGACCCCGCCATGACGACCGCGACCCCGCAGACCATCTACCTCAAGGATTACACCCCGCCCGCCTACTGGATCGACACGGTCGACCTGGATGTGCGTTTTGCATCCGGCCATGCGCTGGTACGTGCCACGCTGGCGATGCGGCGGAATGCGGAGCGCCCCGCCCAGCCGCTGATCCTGGATGGTGAAGACCTGCAAACACTGGGAGTAGCGGTCAACGGGCAAGCCTGGGCATTTTCGGAAACACCGACCCACCTGACGCTGGACGAACTGCCGGACAGCTTCACGCTCACCACCGAAGTGCGCATCGACCCGGACAAAAACACCCGCCTTTCCGGCCTCTACCGATCCAAGGACGGGTATTTCACCCAGTGCGAGGCACAGGGGTTCCGGCGCATCACCTGGTTCCTCGACCGCCCGGACGTGATGTCCACCTACACCGTCACCCTGCATGCAGACAAGGCGCAGTTTCCGGTGCTGCTGGCCAACGGCAATCCGGTCGCCAGCGGCGATGAAGGCGATGGTGGCCACTGGGCGACCTGGGCCGATCCTTTCCGCAAGCCCGCCTATCTGTTTGCTGTGGTTGCCGGCAAGCTGGACGTGCTGCGCGACACCTTCCGGACCATCTCCGGACGCACGGTGCAACTCGCCATTTACGTGGAACCGGGCAAGCTCGACCAATGCCCGCATGCGATGGCTGCCCTGCAAAAATCGATGCAATGGGATGAAGAACGCTTCGGTCTGGAATGCGATCTCGACCATTACATGATCGTCGCCGTCGGCGACTTCAACATGGGCGCGATGGAGAACAAGGGCCTTAACATCTTCAATACGAAGTATGTGCTCGCTCGCGCCGACGTGGCGACGGATGTGGATTTCGAAAATATCGACCGCGTCGTTGCTCACGAATATTTCCATAACTGGACCGGCAACCGCGTCACCTGCCGCGACTGGTTCCAACTCTCGCTCAAGGAAGGGCTGACCGTGTTTCGCGACCAGGAATTCGGCGCCGACCTGCACAATCGCCAGACCGCCCGCATCCGCGAAGTGCGGGGTCTGCGCGCAGCGCAGTTCCCGGAGGATGCCGGCCCGATGGCGCACCCGATCCGCCCGGCCAGCTTCGTGGAAATCAACAATTTCTACACGTCGACCGTGTACGAAAAGGGGGCCGAAGTCATCCGCATGATCCAGACGCTGATCGGCCGTGAGGGTTTCCGCGCCGGCATGGACGAGTACTTCCGCCGCCACGACGGTCAGGCCGTCACCTGCGAGGATTTTGTCGCCGCCATGGCCGCCGCCTCCGGGTTCGACTTCACCCAGTTCATGCGCTGGTACCACCAGCCGGGCACACCCAAGCTTGCGGTCGACGGCTTTTTTGATGCGGAATCGCAAACCTATACGCTCACTTGCACGCAATCCAATCCTCGCGCCTCGGATGATGTCCCCTACCTGATCCCGTTGCGCGTTGCCCGGTTCAACGCAGCGGGTGAATTGCTGGCGGGCAGCGAACGTTTACTTCAGCTGACCGCCACCTGCCAATCCTTTGTGTTCGAAGGCATTGCCGAGGAACCCATTCCCTCCTTATTGCGCGACTTTTCCG
>JAKLLI010000385.1:1251-3251 GCA_023150195.1 Azonexus sp. | reverse complement strand
CTGCCGGCGATCGGCTTGCGTCCGAACAGGACACCAACCGCCATCAGCAATACGAGCACGGCAATGATGCCGAAGGTGACGAAAAACGTACTCACGATTCCCGCGCTCCTGGCTGTCAGCCGCCAAAATCGTCGAGCATGATGTTTTCACGCTCCACGCCCAGATCCAGCAACATCTTGATGACGGCTGCGTTCATCATCGGTGGTCCGCACATGTAGAACTCACAGTCTTCGGGCGCCGAATGATCCTTGAGATAGTTCTCGTACAGGACGTTGTGGATGAAGCCGGTGTAGCCGGTCCAATTGTCCTCGGGCAAGGGATCCGACAAGGCCAGATGCCACTTGAAGTTGGGGTTCTCTGCAGCCAGCTGGTCAAATTCCTCGACATAGAACGCTTCGCGCATGGAACGCGCGCCATACCAGAAGCTGATCTTGCGGGTGGATTTCAGGCGTTTGAGCTGATCGAAAATATGCGAACGCATCGGCGCCATCCCGGCACCACCGCCAACGAAGACCATTTCGGCATTGGTGTCCCGCGCGAAAAACTCACCAAACGGGCCGTAGACCGTGACCTTGTCACCCGGCTTCAGGTTGAAGACGAAAGAAGACATCTTGCCTGGCGGGATATCGTCGCGATTGGGCGGTGGCGACGCCACGCGGATGTTGAATTTGACCACGCCCTTTTCTTCCGGGTAATTCGCCATGGAATACGCGCGAATGACCGGCTCATCGACTTTGGAGACGAAACGCCACATGTTGAACTTGTCCCAATCGCCCCGGTACTCCGGCTGAATGTCGAAGTCCTTGTAATTGGCCACATGCGGCGGGCACTCAAGCTGGACATAGCCACCGGCACGGAAATCGACGTTTTCCCCATCGGGCAGACGCAGGGTGAGTTCCTTGATGAAGGTGGCGACGTTCGGGTTGGACTCGACCGTGCATTCCCACTTTTTCACGCCGAACACTTCTTCCGGCACTTCGATTTTCATGTTCTGCTTGACCGGCGTCTGGCAGGACAGGCGCCAGCCTTCCTTGGCTTGACGCTTGGTGAAATGCGACTCTTCGGTTGGCAGCATCTCGCCCCCACCATCATGGACCTGACATTTGCACTGGGCGCAGGTCCCGCCGCCACCGCAGGCGGACGAAAGGAAGATGTTGTTGGAGGCCAGCGTTTGCAGCAGTTTGCCACCGGCCGGGACCGTGATCGTGCGCTCGCCGTTAATTTCGATATCGACGTCACCACTGGATACCAGCTTGGCCCGCGCGGCGATGATGAAGACCGCCAAGGCCAGCACGATGCCGGTAAACATGCCGATCGCCAGCAGGATTTCCTGAATATTCATCCCTGCCCCCTTAAAGTTGAATGCCCGAGAAGGACATGAAGCCCAGCGACATCAAACCAATCGTGATGAAGGTGATGCCCAGACCGCGCAAGCCTTCCGGCACATCGCTGTACTTGAGCTTCTCGCGAATCCCGGCGAGCAAGGCAATGGCCAGCGCCCAAGAAGCACCGGAGCCGATCCCGTACACCACGCTTTCTGAGAAGTTGTAGTCGCGTTCGACCATGAACAGCGAACCCGCCATGATCACGCAATTGACGGTGATCAACGGCAGGAAAATCCCCAGCGCGTTGTAAAGACTGGGCACGTATTTATCGAGCAACATTTCAAGAATCTGGACAATCGCCGCAATCACACCGATGTAGGTCAACAGCCCGAGATAGGACAAATCCACATCGGGCATGCCTGCCCACGCCAGCGCACCATCGCGCAGCAGATAGGTATAGGCCAGATTATTGGCGGGTACGGTAATCGCCTGCACGACGATCACGGCAATACCCAGACCGATGGCGGTTTCGACTTTCTTGGAAATGGCGATGAAGGAACACATCCCAAGGAAGAAGGAGAGCGCCATGTTCTCGATGAACACGGTCCGGACAAAAAGACTTAGCAGATGTTCCATTTCAGTAGGCCTCCTTGTCCACGACTTGCGGTGCCATGC
>JAKLLI010000385.1:0-1199 GCA_023150195.1 Azonexus sp. | reverse complement strand
GATGAAGAGACCGATCAGAAAAAAGGCCGAGGGCGGCAGCAGCAGTAAGCCATTGGGTTGATACCAGCCGCCGTCCTTGATCAGCGGCAGAATTTCGATGCCCAGCAGCTTGCCGGCGCCAAACAGTTCGCGGACCACACCGAGAGCGACCAGCATGGCGCTGTAGCCCAGGCCATTGCCGATCCCGTCCCAGAACGAAAGCATGGGCGGGTTCTGCATGGCAAAGGCTTCCGCACGGCCCATCACGATACAGTTGGTAATGATCAGCCCCACAAACACCGATAACTGCTTGGCCAGGCTGAAGGCATAGGCCCGCAACAACTGATCCACCACGATCACGAGCGACGCGATGATGACCATTTGCACGATCATCCGGATGGAATTGGGAATCTGCGCCCGGATCAGTGAAATGAAGAGGTTGGAAAACGCCGTGACCAGACTGAGCGCAATGGCCATGACCAGCGCAGTCTTGAGATTCGAGGTCACGGCAAGCGCCGAGCAAATCCCGAGAATCTGCAAGGCAATCGGATTGTTGTTGAAGACCGGATTGAACAGGACTTCCTTGACGGTCGGTTGCGACATGATCAGACCCCCTGAGTGCGCAGTTTCGCGAGATAAGGCCCGAAGCCCTGTTCGCCAAGCCAGAACTGAAGCAAGCGGTTAACCCCATTGCTGGTCAGCGTGGCACCAGCCAGCGCATCCACCTGATGACCGGCATCCGGGCTGGCAGGATCAACCCCACCCTTCACGATGCGAATATTGGGTTTGCCCTGCGCGTCGAACAGGGTCTTGCCCGGCCACAGCGCCTTCCACTTGGGATTATCCACCTCGCCACCCAGGCCCGGCGTTTCGGCATGCTGATAGAAACCCAGCCCGACCACGGTATTCAGGTCAGCCTTGAGGGCCAGAAAGCCATGCAGGGTCGACCACAGGCCATAGCCGCGCACCGGCAGAATCAGCGATGCGATCTTGCCGTCCTGCTCGACCATGTACACCGTCGTGAGTTGCTCGCGGCGCTTGATCAGGGCCTTGTCTTCATCACCGCTCAAGGCTTTCGAAGTCTTTGGGTCGCGCGAGGCTTTCAGCGGATCGAAACTGACCGGATCGACGCCGTCGACATATTCGCCGGTTGTCAGGTCGACAATTCTTGCCTTGATTTTTTCCTTGAACGTCGCCTTGACGTCGGCCGACGACATACC
>JAKLLI010000384.1 GCA_023150195.1 Azonexus sp. | reverse complement strand
CCTGTATGGGCATACAGCATATAGGCGTGGTCCGCGCCGTGAATTTGCCATTAGAATGCCGGTTCATCAGATTTTTGTAATTTTTCATGACCCTTAATCTGCGTTCCCGCTTTCTGCTCTTGTTCGGGCTGATCTTCGTGCTCGGCGGCGCGGTCGGCTACCGGTTTTTCGACTGGTACGCCAGTGCGGTCATGAACGAGCTGGGGCAGCGCTTTGCCGAGCGCAATGTGCTTTACGAAAAATCGAAAATTCTGGGCATTGTGACCCGCGAAGTTACCCTGGCGCAAAAAATGGCCAGTTCGCCCGTGCTGCGAACCTGGGCCCAGCAGGAGGCGGAGCCGGCGGCGCGCATTCGCGCCATCGAGGAGCTGGAGGATTTTCGCGGCTTCTTCCGCAGCCACAGCTATTTCTTTGCGCTGGCCAAATCCGGTCATTATTTTTACAACGATGACCGGGGGGGCTTCGATCCTGTCCTGCCGCGCTACACGCTGGACCGCGGGGTGGACAAGGACGGCTGGTTCTATGTCACGCTGGACAAGGTCAAGGATACGCAACTCAATGTCGATACTGACCGCGTGCTGGGCTTGACCAAGGTCTGGATCAATACCGTGGTGCGTGATCCGGCCGGCAAGGCGGTTGCCGTGACCGGCACAGGCGTCGATCTTTCCGATTTCATCCGCAGCGTGGTCAGTTCGCCCATGGGCGGCGCCGCGAATGTGCTGGTCGATCGCCATGGCGCGATTCAGGCGCATCAGGACGTGTCCATGATCGACTTTGCCTCGGTGCGCAAGGCGGTGGGCAATGAGGCTCAGAACACGGTGTTCAGTCTGCTCGACCATGCCGGCGATGCCGTTGCCTTGCGCCAGGCGATGGCGGCGCTGGTGGCCGGCGATGCCGAGGTGCTGACGCTGGAACTGCAAATTCAGGGACACCGTCAGTTGACCGGCATCGTGTGGGTGCCGGAAATCCAGTGGTTCGTGCTGACCATGACGCATCCGGAAGCCGCCATTGGTGCCGCAGGCCCACTGACCAAGGGGGCATTGCTGGTGATCTGCTTGCTCGGCGTGCTCTTGATTGCCGCCGCGTATTGGCTGGAAAGAACGGTCGTCAGCCGCCTGGCACGGCTGGATGACGCGGCGCAGGCGCTGGCCGACGGACAGTTTCCCGCGATGCCAGCGGATGCCTCGGGTGACGAAATCGGCCGCCTGAACCGCAGTTTTCGCCATATGGCCGAGCGCATTTCCCGGCATACCGAAGACCTGGAGCATCAGGTCTCGGATCGTACCGAGGCGCTTGAGCGCATGGCGCATACCGACTTCCTGACCGCGGTGCTCAACCGCCGCGGCATGATGCAGCGGCTGGCGGTCGAACAGAACCGGCTCGGGCGCAGTGGCGAGGCCATGGGCATCCTGATTGTCGACATCGATCATTTCAAGCGCATCAACGACACCCGTGGTCATGCGGTGGGTGATTTTGCGCTGGTCGAGGTGGCAAAGATGCTGCGCGAATCCGTGCGGACTTACGATGCCGTGGCGCGCTGGGGCGGCGAGGAGTTTCTGATCGGCCTGTTCGGACTATCCAATTTCGCCGAACTGGAAAACATCGCCAACAAGCTGTTGACCGTGGTCCGCGAACGCACGCTGACCTGTGATGGTTTGTCGTTTGCGCTGACGTACTGCATCGGTGGCGTTTTGGCCGACCCAGCCGGTGAACTGGACGAGATCATCCGCCAGGCGGATGACGCCCTCTATCGCGCCAAGCATGGCGGGCGGGATCGGGCGATCCTGGTCGATGCCAGTTTGGGCGGAGCACAACTGCCCGCCGTTGATCCGGATTGAAGCTGCTAAGATGCAGCCTTCGCTGCAATGCAACAAGATAATGTCTGAATCCCCTGATCGCATGAGTCCGCAGGAGCGCCGCGTTGGCGCGTCGCTGGCGGCCATTTTTGCCCTGCGCATGCTGGGCCTCTTCATCATCCTGCCGGTGTTTACGGTACACGCGG
>JAKLLI010000383.1 GCA_023150195.1 Azonexus sp. | reverse complement strand
TCGATCGTCGATTCGCGCAGGTCTTCCAGGCTAATGTCCGGCGAATGCTGGGTGGACAGAACCACGGTGTCGATGGCATGCGGCTTGCCATCAACGTAGCGGATCGTGACCTGCGATTTCGCATCCGGGCGTGCCCAAGGCAGGCGGCCATCCTTGCGCAGCATGGCCTGACGTTCGACCAGACGGTGTGACAGGTAGATCGGCAAGGGCATCAGCGATGGCGTTTCGTTGCAGGCGTAGCCGAACATCAGGCCCTGGTCCCCGGCACCTTGACCAAGGTTGTCGTCATAGGCGGCATTGACGCCCTGCGCGATGTCCGGGCTTTGCTTGTCATAGGCGACGAGCACGGCGCAACCCTTGTAGTCGATCCCGTAGTCCGTGTTGTCGTAACCGATGCGCTTGATCGTATCGCGTGCGACCTGGATGTAATCGACGTTGGCATTGGTGGTGATTTCGCCCGCCAGGACGACAAGACCGGTATTGCAGAGGGTTTCCGCCGCAACGCGGGAATGTTTGTCCTGCGCCAGAATGGCGTCGAGAATGGCGTCGGAAATCTGGTCGGCCACCTTGTCCGGATGGCCTTCGGACACGGATTCCGAAGTGAAGAGATAGTCGCTCATGAGAGGCTCCAACGGTCCTTGGGTCCGGCGTTACCGGCTTCGGACCATGAGCAGGCGACGCTTTAGCGGTATTTATCATCGCCCCGCAAGTTGTCTGTTTAACTCGGCGATCCCATAATGTTAGCCTTTTTACGCCGGCTTTCAACCCCGGGGAACCCATGGTCTTTATTTTCCGGCTGCTCGCCTTGTTGCCGCTGAACGCCCTTCATGGGCTGGGGGGCGTGCTCGGGCGTCTGGTTTACCGCGTTTCGCCGACCTATCGTCGGCATTTGCAGGAGAACATGCAGCAAGCAGGTCTGGCCGACGTCGGTTATCGACAGGCGGCGGCGGAAGCGGGCAAGCAGATGCTCGAGTTGGCGCGAATCTGGATGCGGCCGGTCGAGCAGGTGAATGATCTGGTTGCCGAGGTGGTGGGCTGGGAGCACGTGCAGGCGGCGCGGGAAGCCGGGCGGGGCATTGTTTTTTTGACGCCGCATCTCGGGTGTTTCGAAATCACCGCGCAGTATCTCTCGCTCGCCGGACCGATTACCGTGCTTTACCGCGAGCCGAAATCGGCTGCGGCGCAGCAGTTGATCTTGATGGGCCGCAAGCGGGCACAACTGCATCTGGCGCCGGCCGATGTTTCCGGTGTACGCGCACTGATCAAGGCCCTGAAAAAAGGCGAGATGGTCGGGATGTTGCCGGATCAGGCACCCAAAACCGGTGAAGGTGTCTGGCTCAAGTTCTTTGGCCGCTACGCCTACACCATGACCCTGGCGGCCAGGCTGACCGAAACCTCGGCGGTTTCCCTGATGACCTGGGGCGAGCGTTTGCCGGATGGCCGCGGTTACCGCATCCATTTTCAGCCGCCGAGCCAGCCGCTGGAAGGCAATACCCTCGAGCGGGCGCAACAGATCAATGGCGAAGTCGAGGCCTTGATTCGCACCTGTCCAAGCCAGTATCTCTGGGGATATAACCGTTACAAGCGCCCGGCTGGCGCAGAACCGCCACCTGAAGCATGAAACATTTGAAATTGTTACCGACGTATTTGCTGGTGAGCGTTCTCTGGTTGCTCCATTGGCTGCCGCTCCCGGTGTTGCGATGGCTAGGTGCGGGATTGGGGCGTTTGTTCTATTGGCTGGGCCGCGAGCGACGTCAGGTGGCGGCTACCAACCTTGGGCTGTGTTTTCCCGAGAAAAGCGCTGCAGAGATTGACACGCTGGTGCGTCGCCATTTTGTGGTGTTTGCCTGTTCCGTCCTGGATCGCACCCTGGGCTGGTGGGCACCAAAGTCCCGGCTGGAAAAATTGATCCGTATTTCCGGCGTCGAACATTTGACCGATCCGGGCGGTCGACCGGTGATCATGCTGTCGCCACATTTTGTTGGCCTGGATGCAGGGGCTAC
>JAKLLI010000382.1 GCA_023150195.1 Azonexus sp. | reverse complement strand
CGCAAGGTTTTGGCGGATCTGGCTGTCTTCGACCAGCCGGCATTTGCTGCCCTGGCCGCTCAGGCCAAGGCCAAGCTCGACGCCTGAGCTTAAGCGCTTGAAGAAAAAGGAGGCGAAAGCCTCCTTTTTTGTTTAAACATCGTGCAGTCACCTTGGTAAAAGTCCATGGACAATCTTGATCAGATCGTTTGCGAAGCCAAAGCGGCTTTCGCTGCCATTTCCGACCCGGACGCACTGGAGCAGGTGAAAGCCCGTTTCCTCGGTAAGAGCGGCCAGATCACTGAACTCCTCAAGGGGCTGGGAAAATTGCCGCCTGAGGAAAAGAAAACCGCCGGGGCAGCCATTAATGTTGCCAAATCCGCTGTTGAATCGGCGTTGAACGAACGGCGCGAAGCGATCCGCAAGGCGGCGCTGGAAGCGCGTCTGGCCGAAGAGGCCTTGGATGTCACCCTGCCTGGACGCGCTGAAGCGCGCGGTGGCCTGCATCCGGTGACGCGCACCTTGGAGCGTATTGAGTCCCTGTTTGCCTCGATCGGCTTTGAAGTTGCCGATGGCCCGGAAATCGAAGAGGATTTCCACAATTTCACGGCATTGAATACGCCCGAAGATCACCCGGCGCGTTCGATGCACGACACGTTTTATTTGCAGAATCCGGACGGGACCTTGGCTGACAAGGTGCTGTTGCGCACGCATACCAGTCCGATTCAGGCGCGCTACATGCAAGCGCACGTGGCCAAGTACGGTCAACTGGAGAAAATGCCCGAAATCCGCATTATTGCGCCGGGCCGTGTGTATCGTGTGGATTCCGACGCTACGCATTCACCGATGTTTCATCAGGTCGAAGGGCTCTGGGTGGGCGAGGACGTTTCGTTTGCTGACCTGAAGGGGGTGATCGCCGATTTTCTCAAGAGTTTCTTCGAGACGGATGACCTGACAGTCCGCTTCCGTCCCTCCTTCTTTCCGTTTACCGAGCCTTCTGCCGAGATTGATGTGGCCTTTATGAGCGGTGCGCTCAAGGGGCGTTGGCTGGAAATTGCCGGTTGCGGCATGGTGCATCCGAATGTCTTGCGTATCGCTGGCATTGATCCGGAAAAGTACACCGGATTTGCGTTTGGTTTCGGGCCGGATCGCCTGACCATGTTGCGTTACGGCGTCAATGACTTGCGCCTGTTCTTCGAAGGCGATCTGCGCTTCCTGCGCCAGTTCGCCTGATCCCATTTTCGAGAAACGTTCATGAAATTCTCAGAATCCTGGTTGCGTACCCTCGTCGATCCCAAGCTGACGAGTGAGGAACTTTCCCATCTGTTGACCATGGCCGGTCTGGAGGTCGAGGAGATGGAGGCGGTTGCCCCCACCTTCAGTCAAGTGCGGGTGGCACAGGTGCTGGAAGTGGTCAAGCACCCTGACGCCGATCGTCTGAATGTCTGTCAAGTGGATATCGGAACGGGGACTCCTCAGCAAATTGTCTGCGGTGCGCCGAATGTTGCGCCGGGCTTGAAAGTGCCCTGTGCCTTGCCTGGCGCCGAGCTGCCTGGAGATTTCAAAATCAAGGTGGCCAAGGTGCGCGGTATTGAATCCTCCGGCATGCTCTGTTCAGCCAATGAATTGGGGATTGCGGACGGGGCCTCGGGCCTGCTCGTATTGCCTGATGATGCACCGGTGGGGCAGTGTATCCGCCAATATCTCGAACTGGACGACACGGTTTTTGAGATCAAGCTGACGCCAAATCGGGCCGATTGTCTCTCCTTGCAAGGGGTTGCACGCGAAGTGGGCGCCATTACCGGCGCGGCGACCTGTTTGCCCGAGGTGGCTCACGTACCGGGAAGCATTTCGGATCAGCGTGGCGTGGTGCTGGAAGCGCCCGCCGCCTGTCCGCTCTATCTGGGCCGCGTCATTCAGTCCTTGAATGCTGCGGTGGCAACCCCGGAATGGATGAAACGCCGTCTTGAACGTAGCGGAATCCGCAGCATCTCGGCACTGGTGGACATCACAAATTACGTCATG
>JAKLLI010000010.1 GCA_023150195.1 Azonexus sp. | reverse complement strand
AAAATTCGCGTCCGTTCATTCTCATTCGAAGCGCTATCTTGCGCTTCTCCTTCTGCTGCTCTGGCTTGAGCTTGCGGGCATCTTCTTTATCCATTCCAATATCATATCACAAATGCCCTATCAATTTGCCGGGTTAATATGCAGTATCTGGGCAGCCTTCGTCTGGCTCATCTGCATAAATGGAAGGCGAGACAACTATGAAAATAACGAAAATTACAAATGCACATGTCGCTTTCATGCTGCCTCCATTTGTGCCCAACGTGAAGTGGGCAGCAATATTGCAGGGTTTCTGAATTTCCCGGCGACTAACCTGTCAGCAATCATCGTTCGCACCCCATTGTTTTTAAATAAAACTCCGGCATCAACAAACCCCGGCGCCTCTACTAAAAATTCCGCCAAACCCTGCAAGCCCGCAAGGCACGCCAATGGCATTATAGGCTGGCTTCAGGGGGCGTGGCTTACCCCAGCTTGAGCAGCAAGCCGAGATAGAACGCAATTTCTGCGACCTGCTGGATGGCGCCCAGGGCGTCGCCGGTGTAGCCGCCTAGCCAGCGGCGGTATTTGCGGATGAGCCAGATGGCGGCGAGGGCGGCAAGCGCGAGGCCGGCGAGCGCTTGCAGGGGCGGGAGGAGGTAGAGCGGGAGGGCGGCGCACAGGGCCGCAAAGGCGAAGGCCGGGGTGGGCAAGCGGTGGGCGATTTGGGTCGATTTGGCGGCGCTGTCGTCCCGCGCGTAGTCCATGACTAGCATGGGCCAGAGCGCAAACCAGCGCGACAGGGCGTGGCCCGCCAGCTGGGCGGGGGCGACCAGCGTGGGGGGCAGGTGCATCAGCAGGGCGGCGCGGGCGCTCAGGCCCAGCCACAGGGCAATCACGCCGTAACTGCCGACGCGCGAATCCTTCATGATTTCCAGAATGCGCGCCTTGTCCCAGCCGCCGCCCAGGCCATCAGCGGTGTCGGCGAGGCCATCTTCGTGGAAGGCGCCGGTGGCGAGCAGGCCGGCAGCCATTGCCAGCAGGACGGCGATGGCTTGCGGCCACAGGGCTTGTGCCAGCAGATACACGCCGGCGCTCAGGGCGCCGATGAGCAGCCCGATGGCCGGCAGGTAGCGGGGGGCAGCGCGCATGGCGTCGGCGGAATAGGCGGCCCAGCCGGGCACCGGCAGGCGGGTGAAGAAGCCGAGCGCCGCGAAAAAAGCCGCCAGTTCGCGCCGGATCATGGGGCGCTGCTGTCCTTGTCGGAAACGCCCGCCGATTCGAAGCTGGCCATGTCATTGAGGAAGGCCACGGCAGCGCGCACCAGCGGGAAGGCGAGTGCCGCGCCGGTGCCTTCGCCCAGGCGCAGGCCCAGATCCAGAAGCGGCTGCGCGCCCAGCGCCTGCAATTGCGCGGCATGGCCGGGTTCGGCGGAGCGATGGCAGAACACGCAGTAGTCGAGCAGCGCGGGGCAGAGACGGGCTGCGGTCAACGCGGCGGAACCGACAATAAAGCCGTCGATCAGCAGCAGCATGCCGGCCTCGGCTGCCGCCAGCATGGCGCCAGCCATCATGGCAATTTCGAAACCGCCAAATTCGGCCAGAACGGCCAGCGGCGCGTTGTCGCCACCGGCAGCGCGATAACGGCCCAGCGCGGTTTCCAGCAAGGCCTGTTTGCGCGCCAGCCCGGCGTCGTCCAGCCCGGTGCCGCGCCCGACGCACTCGGCCAGCGGGGCGGCGGTCAGGCAATGGGTGATCAGCGAGGCGGCAGCGGTGTTGCCGATGCCCATTTCGCCAAAGCCAAGCACATTGCAGCCTTGCGCTGCCAGCTTGCGGATGATGTCAGCGCCCTGCTTCATCGCCAGCGCGCACTGCGCCGGGGACATGGCCGCCTGCTCAAGGTAATTGGCGGTGCCCGGTGCGACCTTGGCGTCGATCAGGCCCGGGCGGGGGCCGAAATCGTGGGCCACGCCGGCGTCGACCACGGACAGCGCCAGCCCGTTGGCGCGGGCAAACACGTTGATGGCGGCGCCGCCCGCGAGGAAGTTTTCCACCATCTGCCAGGTGACATCCTGCGGATACGCGGAGACGCCAGCCTTGGCCGCGCCGTGATCGCCGGCGAACACCAGCATGTGCGGCTGATGCAGTTGCGGGTCCAGGCGCTGCTGGATGAGGCCGATCTTTTTGGCGATTTCTTCCAGTTGACCGAGCGCCCCCACCGGCTTGGTCTTGCGGTCGACCTTGCTTTGCAAGGCATTTTCGATGGCCCGATCCGGGGCCTGAACGTGAAACGAATGCATCTGATGCTCCAAAAGCAATAGGGCCTCGCGCCGGCATCGTCCGGATGCTGGCGCGAAGCCCTGTCCACAGGCTTCAAAAAGTGTTCCGACAGGTCTTCTGGCTTCCGGATCAGTCCTCTAACCGCGTCTTCCCGGAGGGTTTGTTTCCCCTCGTAGTGACGTGTTGCGGTTGAAGTCCCCGGTTACAGCGGCGGGCCCGCCCCGGAATTGCGTGGCCGCGCACCGGGTTCCGTAATGTCGGAAGCGCGATTATAGCGGTTGCCGCGCCGGGCGGGATTCGCCCACAATGCGCGCATGAAAACACTGATCCTTGGTGGCGCCCGCTCGGGCAAAAGCCTGCTGGCCGAACAGCGGGCAATCGAGAGTGGCCTGAATGTCGTCTATCTGGCGACTGCGCAGGCGCTCGATGGCGAAATGGCGCGCCGGGTGGCCCACCATCGCGAACGCCGGCCCGCGCACTGGGGCTGCGTTGAAGAAACCCTGCATCTCGCCGCCCGCTTGCGCGAACTGGCCCGCCCGGACACCTGCATTCTGGTGGATTGCCTCACGCTCTGGCTGTCCAACCTGCTCTTCGCCGGGCAGGCCGCAGCGCAGGCCGAAGCCGGTGAAGCCATTGCCTGCCCGCTGTTCCGCGAACAGACGCAGGCGCTGATTGATACGCTGCCGGCTTTACCGGGGCGCCTCATTCTGGTGTCCAACGAAGTGGGTTGGGGCATCGTGCCCATGCACCCGGTGTCGCGCTTGTTTGCCGACGAACAGGGACGGCTGAATCAGCGCGTGGCCGCCGTGTGCGAGCAGGTGACGCTGGTGGCTGCCGGCCTGCCGCTCACACTCAAATCCCCGACAGGTAAGGCCTGAGTTTTTCCCAGGCAAAGGCCGCTTCGACCGAATCGGCCAGCCGGTCGATATCCGCTTCACGGCGGGCGGCAAAATCCACCCGTTCCACAGCCTGTGCACCCGCCCACTGAAGCAACGCGGTCAACGCCTCCGGATGGTCAAAAACGCCGTGGCAATAGGTGCCCAGCACCTGATCATCCGGCGAAATCGCGCCGTCGACCCGGCCTTCGTCGAGTTGAACCACCGGCCGCGCCAGCCCGGCACCTCGCGTCACACCAAGATGAATTTCATAGCCGGTCATGGCGGGATTGCCTTCCAGAAGCAAGTGACCGCTCACGTTCATCAACTGCTTTTCCCGTTCCAGCGTCGTGTCGACCGCCAGCAAGCCCAGTCCGGGCGTCGAGCCTGCTCCGCCCTCCAGCCCGAGCGGATCGTGGATGGCCTCGCCCAGCATCTGGTAACCACCGCACAAGCCGATGAGCTTGCCGCCATAACGCAAATGCCGGCGGATCGCCGTTTCCCAGCCTTGCGTGCGCAGCCAGTCGAGGTCGGCGCGCACCGCCTTGGAGCCGGGCAGGACGATGAGATCGGCCGGCGGCAGAATTTCGCCGGGGCCGATCCAGCGAAAATCAACCTCCGGATGCAAACGCAGGGGATCGAGGTCGTTGTGATTGGAGGTTCGCGGATAGGCCGGCGCAATGACTGTCAATTTTGCCGCTTTCTTGCCGTCGACCGATGTGGTGGCAATGGCGTCCTCGGCATCGAGCATCAGGCCATGCAAATACGGCAGGACCCCAAGTACCGGCTTGCCTGTTCGGGCTTCCAGCCAGTCCAGCCCGGATTGCAACAGGCCGATGTCACCGCGAAAACGGTTGATCACAAAACCCACCACCCGCGCCTGTTCGCTGGGCGACAGCAGTTCCAGGGTGCCGACCAGATGCGCAAACACGCCACCGCGATCAATGTCGGCAACAATGATGACCGGGCAATCCACGACCTCGGCAAAACCCATGTTGGCGATGTCGCGGTCACGCAAGTTGATTTCTGCCGGGGAACCGGCGCCCTCGACCAGCACGCAGTCGTATTGTGCGGTCAACCGGCCCCAGGAGGCCAAAACCGCTTGCATCGCCCGTGGCTTATAGTCGTGGTAGGCCTTGGCATCGAGATCGGTCGCCACCTTGCCATGAATGATCACCTGCGCCTTGCGGTCCGTGGTCGGCTTGAGCAGTACCGGGTTGAAATCGGTATGCGGTGCCAGGCCGCAGGCCAGCGCCTGTAGCGCCTGCGCCCGGCCGATTTCTCCGCCATCCACGGTCACCGCGGAATTGAGCGCCATGTTCTGCGGCTTGAACGGCGCCACCTTGACACCGCGCCGCATGAAAATGCGGCACAGGGCGGCGACCAGCGTCGACTTGCCGGCATCGGAGGTGGTCCCCTGGACCATCAGGGCATTGCGGATCATGGCAGACACCAAGGACGAAAAGGCGCCATTATCCAGCAAGCCCGCCCACTGGCGCACTGCCAGCCCTAAGCGGCTGGCAGCATACTGACCTTTACCGCGCGCACCCCGAGGGATAAAATGTCAAAAGTCGCACAATCTACAATTTCAAAAAGGAGAGCTTCATGCTGACTCAAGTGATCTACATCAGTTCAGCCACCTATCCTTTCACCGACGACGACCTGAAAGCCTTGCTGGCTGTTGCCCGCCGCAAAAACGAACCACTTGGCCTGACCGGTCTGCTGCTCTATGCCAACGGGACCTTCATGCAATTGCTCGAAGGCCCGGCCAGTGCGGTCGATGCCTGCATGGCCAAAATTGGCCGCGATCCACGCCATACCGGCATCAACATGCTCGTCCGCACCGAGGTCGAAGAGCGCGAGTTTGCCGAATGGTCGATGGGTTTTCACCGGGTCGGCCCCGAAGATTGCGAACGACTTCCCGGCTATGCCCCGGTGTTTGAAACCGGTTTCCGCGAAGACAGCCTGACCCGGATGAGCGATGGCGGCCTGGCGCTGTTGCAGGCACTGGCAAGGGATAGCGCCGCCCATCCGTGAGCGCGGCACGGCCCTGGTGGCGCATTCATTTGCACATTGGGCAGCACTCGCTTAGCATCGCGCTCGCCTGACACTTCGGTAGCAGGCAGGTGTCTTCCGGTGCCCTTGAGGAGAATCGGGAAGGCGGTGCAATTCCGCCACGTGCCCAACGCTGTAAGGAGGACGGGCGATGCAAGTGCCACTGGCCCGGGTTTATCCCGCCGGGAAGGCGCATCGCCAGGTTGAATCCAAGTCAGAAGACCGGCCGGAAGACGAAACACGGCTGCGTGGACGGCAGCCAACGTTTTTCCAGAAGGGGAATCCATGGAAAACCCGAGCGCGCCACTGGCGCATGCCTTTCCCGATGCCGACCGGGCAGCGGTCTATCACGCCATTTTCAGCCGTCGCGATGTGCGCGGCCAGTTCCTGCCCGATCCTGTCCCTGACGAAGTCCTGAGCCGCATCCTGATGGCGGCGCACCACGCCCCCTCGGTAGGCTTCATGCAGCCGTGGAATTTCCTGCTGGTCCGCTCGTCGACCGTGAAACAGCGGGTACACGATGTGTTCAGTGACGCCAATGCCGAAGCCGCACGCATGTTTCCGGACGGCAAGCGCGAGATTTACAGCAAGCTGAAACTGCAGGGCATTCTGGAATCCCCGATCAACCTGTGCATTACCTGCGACCGCTCGCGCAGCGGCCCGGTGGTGCTCGGTCGCACCCACATGCCGACCATGGATTTGTACAGCAGCGTGTGCGCCGTGCAAAACCTCTGGCTGGCCGCCCGCGCCGAAGGGCTGGGCGTCGGCTGGGTGAGCATCTTCCACGAAAAGGCCTTGCAGGACGCGCTGGGGATTCCGCATCACATCGTGCCCATCGCCTACCTGTGCATTGGCCGGGTCAGCCATTTCAACGACAAACCGGAACTCGAAAAGGCGGGCTGGCTGCCGCGCCTGCCGGTCAGCGACCTGCTCTATTACGATCAGTGGGGCCAAGCCGATTCCGCGCTGGCGGACCCGTTGACCGCACAGCTGGCGGACATGCAGCGCGCCATCCAGCAAGACGGACATTTCCCCGCATGAACCTGCTCGACGGCCCCTTCGCCCTGCCGCTGGCGGCGCTGGCCGCCGTGGCACTCGACCGCCTGCTCGGCGAAGTGCCACGCTTTCATCCGCTGGTCGGCTTCGGCCATCTGGCCAGCGCCATCGAAGCGCGCTTGAATCAGCGGCAGATTGCGGGCGGCGTGCTGGCATGGGCACTGGCGGTGCTGCCCTGGGTCGCGCTGGCGCTGGCCTTGCGGCCATTGGCGCCGTTTGCGGTCGACGTGCTGCTACTCTACTTTTCCATTGGCGCCCAAAGCCTGTGCGAACACGTCCGCGCCGTCGCCATTCCGCTGGCCGATGGGCGATTGGACGAAGCCCGCCAGCGGGTGAGCTGGATTGTTTCCCGTGAAACATCGACGCTCGATGAAACCGGCGTCGCCAAGGCCGGCGTCGAGTCGGTGCTGGAAAACGGCAACGACGCCATCTTCGGCACACTGTTCTGGTTTGCCCTCCTGGGCGGCCCCGGCGCCCTGCTCTTCCGGCTGGCCAATACGCTGGATGCGATGTGGGGCTACCGTACCGAGCGCTACAACCTGTTCGGGCGCTTTGCCGCCCGTCTCGACGATGCCATGAACTGGCTGCCTGCCCGCCTCACTGCGCTGAGCTACGCACTGCTCGGCAATACCCTCAATGCCCTGGCCTGCTGGCGCACCCAGGCGCCAGCCTGGGACAGCCCGAATGCCGGTCCGGTGATGGCATCAGGCGCCGGCAGTCTGGGCGTGCAGTGCGGTGGCGCGGCGATGTACCACGGACGGGAAGAACAGCGCCCGCCGCTCGGTCGCGGCCCGGCACCGGTGGCACAGGATCTGTTTCGCGCCATCGCCCTGGTCCGGCGCAGCCTGTGGCTGTGGCTCGCCGCCCTCTTCCCCATTTTTGCCCTGATTGGATGGATGCATGCTTGACCACGGAGGCCGCCTGCGCGAGGCCGCAGCCCGCTACGACATCCCGCTGGACGACTGGCTGGACCTGTCGACCGGCATCAACCCGCACGGCTGGCCGGTGCCGGCCTTGGCGGCCAGTTGCTGGCAACGCCTGCCGGAAAACGACGATGGCCTGGAAGCCGCAGCGACCACCTATTACGGCAATGCCAACCATTTGCCCGTGGCCGGTTCGCAAGCCGCGATTCAATGGCTGCCCGCCCTGTTGCCGCGCGCGGCCGTCGCCTGCATCGCCCCAATTTACAGCGAGCACCCGCACGCCTGGCAGCGCGCCGGCCACAAGGTCCGTTTCCTGCAAAACGCCACCTTGCCGCGCGCGCTGACCGCCGCCACGCCCTATGTGCTGCTGTGCAATCCGAACAACCCGACCGCAGACGGCCATCCCCGCGAACTTGCGGTCGACGCTGCCGACAAGCTGAAAAAGCGTGGCGGCTGGCTGATCGTCGACGAAGCCTTCATGGACGTCACACCGGAACAGAGCCTGACGCCGCTGGCCGGCACCGCCGATGCGCCGAACCTGATCGTCTTCCGCTCGCTGGGCAAATTTTTCGGGCTGGCCGGCATTCGCGTCGGCTTCCTGTTTGCCGCCGCCGATATCCGTGAACGCATGGCCGATGCGATGGGCCCGTGGACACTGTCCGGCCCGGCCCGCGCCGCCGCCACCCTGGCACTGTCCGATCTGCGCTGGCAGGAAAACATGCGCCAGCGCTTGCTCGCCGACAGCGAACGCCTGCACGCCCTGCTTGAACCGCTGGGCGCGGTCAAATCGACCGGCCTGTTCGCCACCCTGCACAGTGCGCACAGCGATGCCCTGCATGAACACCTGGCGCAAGCTGCCATCCTCACGCGCCGTTTCGATCAACAAGCCCTGCTGCGCTTCGGGCTGCCCGCTGATGAAAGCGGCTGGCAACGCCTGAGCGCAGCCCTCGCCGATTGGCATCCTGAATGAAAAACATGCTCTGGATCGCGTTGACCGCAGCGCTCGTCGCGGCGTCCCCCGCTCATGCCGAAATCCTCGTGACGGACGACACCGGCGCGACTGTCCGTCTTGCCGCACCAGCCCGGCGCATCGTCGCCCTCGCCCCGCATATCGCCGAAAGCCTCTATGCCGCAGGTGCGGGCAGCAAGCTGGTCGGCACCGTGGATTACAGCGATTACCCGGCGGAGGCGAAGCAGGTGAAGCGTGTGGGAGGTTATTCACGGGTTGATCTGGAAGCGGTTGCGGCGCTCAAGCCCGATCTGGTGCTGGCCTGGCAAAGCGGCAACAACATGCCGCAGATCGACAAGTTGAAGGCACTTGGTCTGACGGTCTTTGTCTCCCAGCCCAACACCATGGCCCACGTCGCCGAGCAACTGGAACAACTGGGACGCATGGCCGGCACCGAGGCGGTCGCCCGTCCCGCTGCCGAGCGTTTCCGCCAGCGGCTGGCCGCCCTGCAAACCGCCAACGCCGGCAAGCCGCGCATTCGCACCTTTTACCAGATCTGGAAAACGCCGCTGATGACGGTGGGCGGGCCGCAGATCATCAGCGATGCGATCAAGCTGTGCGGTGGTGAGAACGTGTTCGGACAGTTGCCGCAGATGGCCCCCAACGTCACGGTCGAAGCGGTGCTGGCCGCCGACCCGGAAGTGATTGTCGCCACCGGCATGGGCGATGCGAAACCGGAATGGCTGCACGACTGGGATAAATGGACGCGCATGACCGCCGTCAAGCGCGACAACCTCTTTCATATCAACCCCGACATCATGCAGCGGCACACCCCGCGCATTCTCGATGGCGCTGAAAAGCTGTGCGCCCATCTCGATGTCGCCCGCAGTCGCCGTCCGCAAAAGTGAGCACCATGGCCCGTTTACCGCAACGCATCGTCTGCCTGACCACCGAAACCGTTGAGGTGCTTTACGCACTCGGCGAGCAGGATCGCATCGTCGGCATTTCCGGCTATACCGTGCGCCCGCCGCAAGCGCGCAAGGAAAAGCCCAAGGTCTTTGCCTTTACCAGCGGCGACATTGAAAAAATCCTGGCCGTCGCCCCGGATCTGGTGCTGACCTTCTCCGACTTGCAGAGCGAAATTTCCCGCGACCTGATCAAGGCCGGGGTGCCGGTGTACGCCTTCAATACCCGTAGCGTCGAAGACATCCTCGGCATGATCGAAACGGTGGGTCGCCTGGTCGGCGCCGAAGCGCGGGCACTGGCGATTGTTGCCGGCTTGGAAGCCGACATCGCTGCCGCCCGCGCCACCGCTGCGGAACGCTTCGCGCGCACCGGGAAGCAGCCGCGCGTCTATTTCGAGGAATGGGATGAGCCGCTGATCAGCGGCATTCGCTGGGCGTCGGAGCTGATCGAAATCGCCGGCGGCATCGATGTTTTTGCCGAACAGGCACGTTCACCGCTGGCCAAGGACCGTCGGCCCACGCTGGAAGCGGTCATCGCCGCGGCCCCCGACATCATCATCGGCTCGTGGTGCGGCAAGCACTTCCGCCCCGAGCGTGTCGCGGCCCGCCCCGGCTGGCAGGCCATTCCTGCGGTCAACCGGGAGCAGATGCACGAAATCAAGTCGGCCATCATCCTCACGCCAGGCCCCGTGGCGATCAGCGAAGGGCTGCCCGCCCTGCTGCAGATTTTTGCCGAGGCAAGCGGC
The DNA here is from genome assembly GCA_023150195.1 of Azonexus sp. Lineage (GTDB taxonomy): Bacteria > Pseudomonadota > Gammaproteobacteria > Burkholderiales > Rhodocyclaceae > Azonexus. Next base: position 5,721 of record JAKLLI010000010.1, on the reverse strand, counting down.
TGACATCATGCCGGCGTCAGTTTTCCATTGCCCCACCCTGCCTGCTGCGGCAAACTGCCGGCCATGCGCAAACTGCTGCACCCCTTCCTGATCTGCCTGCTGCTTGTCTGGACCAGCCCCCTGCTGGCCGGCACGCTGATGCTGATCGAAAGCCAGCAAGGCGGACCTTACGCCGAGTTCTCGCGCGCGCTGGAGGTCGCATTGGGCAACACCAGATGGCGCGTCAGCGAGCGGCTGTCAGCAGATACTGCGACGTCCGGCAAATCCGCCGACCTGATCATCACCACGGGCAGCGAAGCCTTCCGCCAGGCCTTGCGCCAAAATCCCGGACTGCCGATTCTCGCCACCCTGTTACCCCGACAAGGCTTTGAACGGGCAATGAACGACGCCGGGCGCAGTCGCCAACGGGTCAGTGCCATTTTTCTCGACCAGCCGGCGGGACGCCAGGCCAGCTTCCTGCGTCACCTCTTACCGGGCAGCACGCAAATCGGCATGCTCTACAGCAGCGAAAGCCGCAACCTGTACAGCAGCATGCGCAGCATCTTTGCCAGCAACGCGCTGCAACTGAATGGCACCGAAGTCGGCGACAACGATCTGCTGCCCGAACTGAGCAATGTCCTCAGCCGCAACGATGCCCTGCTCGCCATTCCCGACAGCAGCATTTACCGGCGCGACCAGATCAAGGGCATCCTGATGACCAGCTATCGCCTCAAAAAGCCGGTCATTGCCTTCTCCCAGTCTTTGGTCCATGCCGGCGCACTGGCCGGCATTTATTCCGATCCAGCCCAGATTGCCCGCCAGACCGCCGACCTGCTGATCAGTCATGGCGCCAATCTGCCGCCGCCCATGGCGCCCAGCCAGTTCGCCATCAGCTTGAACCCCCATGTTGCCGATGCGCTGGGTATCCGTCTGCCCGACGAAACCGTATTGCGTCGCGCCATGCTGGCCGACAAGGAGTCCCGATGAACCGCCTGACCCTGCGCCATCGACTGCTCTTGCTTACCTTGCTGCCCAGCGCGCTGATTGCCATCGTGCTGGTCATCTACTTCACGCTCACGGCGGTCGACACCCTGGAAGGCGAATTGCACCAGAAGGGGCTGTCCATGGTGCGCCACCTCGCCCCCGTCAGCGAGTTCGGCATCATCTCCGGCCAGACCGACAGCCTGCAGGCGCTGGCCCAAGCCAGCGTTCAGGAAACCGGCGTCAAAGCCATGGTCATCATCAACCGCAAGGGGCGCATTCTGGCCGCCAGCGGGCGCGTATCGCTGACCCCGGAACGCCTGCGGCAAGCCCTGTCGCAACCGGGCGAAATCGTCGAGACCCCGGACTGGATCGCCTTTGGCGCGCCGGTCATACGCTCACTCAACGAAGCTGACGCCCTGTTCGAGCCCTTGCTCGACAGCACGGAAACGGAAATCAACAGCCTCGGCCAGATTTTCATCGAGCTGGACAAGGTCGAGCTGGGCAAGCGCCAGCACGAACTGGTCTTGCGCGGCATGGGCATCGTCGTCTTCGGGCTGCTCATGCTGGTGCCGCTGGCGCTGGCCATGGCCAATGCCCTGGCGACGCCAGTCCTGCGGCTGGTGGAAGCGGTCCGCCGGATGCGACAGGGGGAGTTGAGCGTTCGCGTCCCGACCCTCTCCTTTGGTGAATTGGGCGTCCTGGAGCAAGGCTTCAACGAAATGGCCGACCATCTGGAAGAAGTACACCAGTCCATGCAGGCGCGGATCGAGGAAGCCACCGCCCAACTGGCCTACCAGGCCCGCCATGATGCGCTCACCGGCCTCCTGAACCGCCGCGAGTTCGATCTCCAGCTGGAACGTGCCGTCGCTGCCGTCCAGGCTGGTGGCGAGGAATTCAGCCTGCTTTTCATCGACCTCGACCGCTTCAAGCAGGTCAATGACCAGTGCGGCCACCTTGCCGGGGATGAATTGCTGCGTCAGGTCGCCCGCCTCTTCAGCGGCCGCCTGCGGGAAAACGACCTGCTTGCCCGCCTGGGCGGGGACGAATTCGGGATCATTCTCAGTGGCTGTACCGGTTTCCCGGCCCAGCAAGTCGCCAACGACCTGTGCGAACTCACCGCCGCTTATCGCTTCATCTGCCAGGACAAGGTCTTCTCGATCGGCGCCAGCATCGGGCTGACTGCCGCTACCCGGCAGCTGCGCAACATGAACGAACTGGTCGCCGCCGCCGACGGCGCCTGCCATCGCGCCAAGGAAAGCGGCCGGAATCAGGTCTGCGTCACCACGGTGCAGCAAGCACCGGAACGGCGTCAGGAGGGCAGCAACTGGGCGGCCCGCATCCGTAGCGCCTTGAGTGATGACCGCCTGCACATCCAGACCCTGCCGCTCCATCGCCTGCAAACGGCAGGCATTTTCGGGCCGGTGATCGAGTTGACCGCCGAACTGATCGAGCCGGACCAGCCGCCGATTGCCCTCTCGGCCCTGATCGAAGCCGCGCAACGCTACGATTTCGCGGGCATCATCGATCAGCGCCTGGTCGATGCCGCCATCGATACGCTCAGCCAGTCGGCGGCACGCCAGCGGCCCTTGCACTGCATCGTGCCCATTTCCAGCGCCACCATCGAAAACCCGGGCTTCATGGATCGTCTGGCCGACCGCCTGGCGCTGGCCGGCATGAACGCACGTGGCCTGCTGATCATGCTGCCGGAAGAGTTGATCAGCCGCCATATGCCTGCGGTCAAGGAGTTTTCCGAGCGCCTGCAGCAGTTGGGCGGACGCCTGGTGCTCGACGATGTTGGCGGCGGCTTCGCCTCCTTCAGCCATTTGCGCAATCTGGCGCCGTGGGGCATTAAACTGAGCCGCAGCCTGACCAGCGATTTGAGCGGCAACCGGGCATCGACCGCCTTGCTGCGGGCGGTCCAGGAAGTCACGGCCGACCTGGGCATCCTCTCCATCGCCAGCGACGTCCTGACGCCGGAGGATCTGGAAAGCCTCAAGACGCTCGGCGTGGATTATGCGGAAGGGCGCTTGATTCTCCCCGCCATCGCCCTTGAGCAATGGCGCCAGAGTTTTCTCGAAAAACCGCCGGTCGACGCTGCCTGAATCAGAAATCCAGGCGCAGGGTAATCCACTGGCGCCGATCGACGACACGCGCTGCCAGATCACCGTAGGCCTTGTATTCCGGATGCCCGCCATTCAGTGACTGGCCGACATAGGCCAGTTCGCCCTTCTGCCCCCCCCATTTGAAGGGATAGGCCAGTTTGGCGTCGTAACGCTGAGATTTGTCTGCCCAGGTATTCACCGACCATTTGGACTTGCCCTGCCAGTAACCGGCCAGTGTCAGTTCCAGCGACCACGGCAGTTTCTGCATCACCATCAATGAGGTCGCGTGACGCGGGGCGGCGCGTTCCGCCAGTTCGTCAATGGCTTCACGCTTGGTCGGATCCCAGAGGGACAGCGTGCTCCAGGCATTGGCCAGGGCTTCCTCGGTGAAATCGGCCTTGGCGCGAATGAAGGCCTGATTGAGCAGGACACGGGTGCCATCGAAAATCTGCCACTTGTACTGGAACTCGAGGCCGCGCATGCGGATATTCTGGATGGCGGACATCTGATCCGGAATCAACGACGTCCGAATGTCCTGATCGATGACCAGCAGGCGGTTATAGACCTTTTCTTCAAACAGGCGCACATCCAGACTCATGCGCTTGTCGCGCCAATCCCCCAGATAGCCGATTTCCAGCGTATCCATCTGCTCCGCCGGCATATTGGGATCGCCGCCAAACTGGAACTGGGTCGGCCCCCGCCACCAATTGCCCCGGTAATCGACCACACTGCCGGTGCGATAGGCACGCGAGGCCCCAAAGCGGACGGTGTTTTCCGGTGAAAGATGGAAGGCGGCACTCAGGCGTGGCGCCAGATGCTCGCCGGCCAGATTGTCATCTTCCCAAGAAAGACCCAGATTGCCGGTAAACCAGTTCGTCGGCTGCCATTCCACATTGCCAAACAGGCGGCCCACATCGCGCCGCACTTCGCCCTGATCGGCCAGCGTCGTCGCGGCACTCACGGTATCGCGGCGCCAGCCAGCCCCCCAGACCAAGCGGGTGGCCTCATTGAGGCTCAAGTTGTGTTGCCCTTCCAGTTCATGACGCACCCCACGGGCGCCCCAGGGATCGTAGGGCAGGCTCGGTACGCCGCCCACCGGATACAGGTAGGCGTCCGAACCTTCGTCCAGCGTATAGGCGTAGCGCAGCTGAAAGTCGCTACCGCTGGAAAGTGCACGGCGCCAGGCCAATTGCAAATACGACGAATGCTGGTCGAAATCGCGAATCGGATTATTCGGGTTGCTAAGCCAGGTGGTCGTACTCAAACGACCACGCTGCGTGACCGCATCCACGTGACCCGCACTGAATTGCAGGCTGTCGCGTTCGGTCAACACAAAATCCGCACGAAAATCAAACAGGGTCTTGCTATAGGAATCGATCCAGTCGTGGCGATTCTCCAACCCGTCATCACTTTGACGCTTGAAGGTGAAGCGGAAATCACCGGCTTCACCCAACTTCCCCCCCGCCCGCACGCTCTGGTCGCGCACATTCTGGGTTCCGTGACTGACCGATACGGCAGCCCCCCGCACGATGGACGGATCGACGGTGATGATATTGATCACCCCGAGAAAAGCGTTAGAGCCATAAGACACGGCATTGGTCCCGCGCACCACTTCAATGCGTTCGATATCTTCCAGCGCCACGGGAATCAGCGCCCAGTTCACCCCATTGCGAAATGCCGGGGAATACATGGAACGGCCATCGACCAGCACTTGAACCCGCGGGGAAAATTCTTCGTCGGTCAGGCCGTGATACACCACCCGCGCGGCTTCTGTATTGTTGGGATAGGTCTGAAAACCGGGCACGAACCGAAAAATATCGTTGAGATCGCGAATCGGCAGTGCCCGCAACATCTCGCGATCAATCACCGTGACCGAAGTCGGTGCATCGGCAAGCCGTTGCGGCAGGCGACTCACGGAGGCCACCACCGGCAACTCGCTGAAGTAAATTTCCTCGTCAGTGGAGGCGACTGCGCCCAAGGACAGCAGCGCCAGTGCGACACTGGCTGCCAGCCGCTTGCGATTGAATGCGTGCATCATGCGTCTTCCCAGGCGCCATGCCCCGGCGCCACCAGCGCCTGCTTGAGCGCAGCCGCAAAACAGGGCGATTGTGCCCCGAAACGAACGCCGTGGCGGTCATGCGCCACCAGACACAAGGCCAGCCCGGCCTGATCGACCGCGGTGACACCACCCAGGTCGATCTCATCCACGCCGACACGGGTCAGGGCGTGCATGAAATCATTGCGCAACTCCCCGTTGAGTCCGCCGCCAATCCGCATCACCTTCTGCCCGGACAATTCATGCACGGACAAAGTAGAGGCGGCCCCTGATTCAAGGGCGATGGCAATCCCGTCTTCCACCAGAATCTGACTGATCACCCCATCCTGAAAACGCAAGCCATAGAGATCACCCAGGCGGCTGACCACACTCAAGGGGGCATCAAAGACCGCCGCGTTGCCGAATTTGAATTCACAGCCCACGGCACGCCCGATCTTCAGCTCCATCGCTGTGCGAATCATCAGCCCCGACATGGAGAGGTTTTCCACCAGCCCCTCGCCGCTGGCCCCGCCGTAACCCAGCCTGGCAACCGGCGGGTTACCGAAGCGGATGCGCTGATGTTTTCTCTGCTCTGACTCGCTCATGGAATAACCTTGTGAA
>JAKLLI010000009.1 GCA_023150195.1 Azonexus sp. | reverse complement strand
CCTGCGCATCCACCAGTGGCTGGAAGTAGAGCAGATAGTAGCGACCGCCGCTGAATTGAACGCTGCTTACCCGCTCACCCCGGCTGACGGTAGCCATCAGGGAATGATCGAAGGCATGCCTGATGGGCACCGCCAGCGGCGCCGGCACATCCCCGCGGGCGGGCATCAGCACGCCATCCGTCATTAGCCAGACCGAGGCACGCGCCCCCAGCTCGCCGTCCAGCTCGCCGTCCAGCCCACCGTATTCGCCGCCGCCTCGCACCATTTGCCGGGCGAGCGATTCAAAATGCTGCGGTGTTTCAAACTTACCCGGGGCTTTCGCCTGCACCGTGCGCAGCACCGTTTTTGCAGCGACCTCAAGCGCGTTCAGCTCATGTTGATAGGTGGCCTCAAACGCCGTCCGCAATAACGCCACCTCATGCGCCAGTCGCTGCCTTTCGTTCTGATCCAGCAGGCTGTACACCTGAGACACTAGGACTGAGCCGAATACGGTCAACAACAGCGTGATGGCAAAAAGCGCCGAAAGAATGAATTTCCAGGTCAGCGACAGCGCCGCAAAACGTCGCAGCACATGGTGCCCTACGCCGTGTTCAGCGCGTTGGCCATGCAGGAAAGCCGGGCGCGAGCCTTCATCGCCCCGCATGGCGGCATACAAGGTGCGCGCCCGCTCAATCTGCCATTCACTGGCACGGCGACGGACTGAGATATAGCCGACGGTAACCCGCCCCTCGCGCAAGGGCGACACATGTGCCTCAACCCAATAGGAAGATCCATTCTTGCAGCGATTCTGGAGAATGCCAATCCACGGCCGGCCGGCACGAATATCGCGCCACAAATCGGCGAAGACCTGCTCGGGCATATCCGGGTGACGCATCAATTTATGCGGCTGGCCGAGTAACTCGGCCTCGCTGTAACCCGAGACCGCAATCATCTCGGCGTTCACATACGTGATGCGCCCCCCCAGATCAGCGCGGGAGATCAGCACCTGATCTTCGGGAATCTGGATTTCCTCAGGCGGAACGGATGAAGGGTCGGACATCGCTAAATCACATGAGTGGTTGCTCGCAGTCTAGCGAGGTTTGGCCCCCATGCACGGGCCAGCGCAACAAAAAAGGGAGGCTTGCGGCCTCCCTTTTGATGATGCTTGAGGTATCAAGCCTTCTTTTGTGCATCCAGACGGAACTTGACGTAACTCCCCGGTGCCTCTTCGATGACCTTGAGCGCCCCGGCGGCCGGCGTGCGAGCCGGCACCTTGGCATCACCACCCGGCAGGCTGGTGACCCACTGATGCCAGTGGGTCCACCAGGAACCGGCATTTTGCGTGGCACCTGCCAGGAACTCTTCCGGGCTTTCCGGCAGATTGCCGTCGGTCGCGTCGTTCGTCCAGAAGCCATATTTGTTGGCTGCCGGCGGATTGACGATGCCGGCAATGTGACCGGAACCACCGAGCACGAACTTGGTTTTGCCGGACGGCAGGCGGGCGCCCATGTAAGTGCTCTTCCACGGGGCAATGTGGTCTTCGATCGTCGAGATGAAGTAGCACGGGGTCTTGACCTTCGAAATATCGATCTTGACACCGCCCAGGGTAATTCCGCCCGGTTCCTTGAGCTTGTTGTCCAGGTACATGTTGCGCAGGTAGAAACTGTGCATTGCAGCCGGCATGCGGGTCGAATCGGAGTTCCAGTACAGCAGGTCGAACGGGAACGGGTCCTTGCCCATCAGGTAGTTATTGACCACGAAGGACCAGATTAGGTCATTGGCGCGCAGCATGTTGAATGTGCCGGCCATTTCCGTCCCTTCGAGGTAGCCACGTTCCTGCATGCGCTTTTCCAGACCGGAAACCGCGCCTTCATCGAGGAAGATGCCCAGTTCGCCCGGCTCGGAGAAATCGAGCATGGTGGTGAAGAAGGTGGCGGAATTGGCACGCTTGTCCTTCTTGGCGGCCATGTAAGCCAGCGTAGTCATGGTCAGCGTGCCACCCAGGCAGTAGCCGGCCAGGTTGACGCTGTCTTCACCGGTGTGCGCACAGACCTGATTGATGGCTTCCAGCGAGCCTTCGAGCAGATAGTTTTCGAAGGACTTCTGGGCCAGCTTTTCGTCCGGGTTGATCCAGGACATGATGAAGGTGGTATGGCCCTGGCTGGTCGCCCAGTTGACCATGGAATTCTTTTCGCGCAGGTCGAGGATGTAGTACTTGTTGATCCACGGCGGCACGATCAGGAAAGGCTTCTTGTACTGGTCCGGGGTCTTCGGATCGTACTGAATCAGCTGGAAGAGTTCATTCTGGAAGACGACCTTGCCCGGCGTGGTGGCAACGTTCTTGCCCATTTCGAAAGCCGAGGTATCGGTCATGCGGATACGCAGCTGGCCGTCACCGGCTTCCACGTCATGCAGCAGGTTATTCAGGCCCTTGATCAGGTTCTGGCCATGCGACTTGACGGTTTCACGGAAGACTTCCGGATTGGTCAGCGCGAAGTTAGACGGCGACAGGGCATCGATGTACTGGCGGGTAAAGAAATTGACCTTCTGCTGGGTCGCTTCGTCCAGACCATCGGTGGTGGCCACGGTGTCATGGATGTGACGGGCAGCGATCAGATAGGACTGCTTGACGAAGTCGAACAGGAAGTGCTGCTCCCAATCCTCGTCCTTGAAGCGGTTGTCGCCCTTCTTGGGCGCCGCGACCGGGGCAGCATTGGGCATGCCCATCATCTTCAGCATGGAACCCTGCCACAGCGAGAAGTAGTCCCACATCATGTTCATCTGGGTCTGGGCCAGCTTGTACGGATTGGCCATCAGACGGGCCGACAGGTCCATGAAGGCCTTGGCCACGCCCAGTTCGTCAGCCGGGGCTTCGACGCCATCCTTGGCCTTCTTTTCCATGAACTGGGTGATCACGCGCGAAGCGCGCTGGGCGACTTCGGCGTAGGTTTTGGCCATTTCAGCCGGATCAGGCAGGTTCATGCCCTGGTTTTCGGTTTGCTGCGACATCTTCAAACTCCCTCTGTCAGTGCACGTCGGCAGAACGCTGCCGGCGCGTGTAGCGAATCACCCCGTCGGCATCGCAACTCCGCGACAACCGACCTGCTTGTTCAAGGTAGTTCAGATGGGCAATTGCTTCACCCATCGCGAACATGGTCTGGTGTGTATCGAGTGCTCGATTGAACAGGACATCAAGCAACCCGGCTGCGCTCTTTGGCGCTTGTTCACAGCTATTCTCCAGTGCATGCAATCGTTCTTCGTGGTGCGCATGCAGATCTGCCACCCGGGGTTGAACACCCACAAAAGGCAGGCCGTGCGACGGCAGCACCAAGGTCTTTTCCGGGATTTCCTTGGCCATGACGTCCAGTGACGTCAAATACCAGCGCAGTGCGTCGGCCTCTGGGGTTGCCGCAAAGACGCTGATATTGGTGGAAATTCTCGGCAAAAGCATGTCGCCGGAAATTAACACGTCAAGTTCCGGGCAGTAAAGCGCCATATGCTCGGGGCTATGGCCGTGACCAATGATTATTTGCCAGGGACGACCGTCGACCGTCAGCACGTCCCCGGCCATCACCCGTTCATAGTGTTGGGGCAAGTCCGGCACTGCCTTGCGATACCCGGAGCCGCGCTGCGCAAATTTGGCCAGCAAATCCCCGTCCAGGCCATGCTGACGGAACTGCTCGACCATGAAACGTGCGCCGTGGCCGCCCACTTCGTTCCATACCGCATGCGCTGTCAGGAACTCGCTGCTGGTCATCCATACCGGTGCGCCAGTTTCTGCCATCAGCCAGGTCGCCAGTCCCAGGTGATCGGGATGGAAATGGGTCACGATCAGGCGTTTGACCGGGCCGTCCAGCGCGGACAGGATCTGCCGCCAGTGGTCGCGCACCCCATCCTCCGGAAAGCCGGTGTCGACAATCGTCCAGCCATCGCCGTCACGCAACAACCACAGGTTGATGTGATCCAGCTGAAACGGTAGCGGCATGCGCAGCCAGAAAATACCCGGGGCAACTTCGCGGATTTCGCCGGCTGCCGGCGGTGCGGCGTGGGGGTAATGCAGTGACATGAGTAAGTTCCGGAAACGGGATGTGCAAATTACCATACGGCAGCGGATTGAAAAAAGCCTTCCCATCTGCTTAACTGCATCGCCATGACAGGAGACACCATGAGCCAGACGGCCCCGACCTTTGCGATTTCCGACCTCGCTCGCGAATTCGGCATCACCCCGCGCACCATCCGCTTCTGGGAAGACCAGGGCATCCTGTCGCCGCAGCGTGAAGGGCAGAAACGCATTTTTACCCGACGTGATCGCGCCCGACTCAAGATGGCCCTGCGCGGAAAACGTCTGGGCCTGAGCCTGGCCGAGATCAAGGATTTGATCGGCATGTACGCGTCGACCGAAGACGAGAGCTCGCAACTGCTGGAATGCCTGCGCATCATGGAAAAACGGCGGGCGGCACTGGAACAGCAACGCGAGGACATTGAAGCCATGCTTGGCGAAATCAGCCAGTTTGAAACGCTGTGCCGGGATGAGCTGGCTAGGCGCCAACCCGAATAAATTTTTTATCTCGCAGTTGACGTTTACGTAAACGTTAATAGAATCGAGTCCCACCCCGCTTTGCTGGAATCCGCCATGAACCTTCGCATTAACGACCCGCAGTTTGCCGACCGCGTTCGCGACAGCTTTGGCCGGCAGAACGCCATGCAGCTGATTCAGGCGACGATGCCCTTGATCGAGGCCGGTTGCACGGAAATTCATCTGCCCCACTGGACGGGCGTGGAGCAGCAACATGGCTTCGTCCATGGCGGCGTGGTCGGCATGATTGCGGACTCTGCCGCCGGCTATGCAGCAATGACCGTCGTTCCCGCCTCGGCCTCGGTGTTGACCGTGGAATACAAGATGAATCTCGCCGCCCCGGCCGATGGCGAAAAACTGATCGCCCGCGGCAAGGTGGTCAGACCCGGCAAGACCCTGATCGTGACGCAGGCAGAAGTCTTTGCGGTCAGCGGGGAAAAGGAAACGCTTTGTGCGCTGATGCAGCAAACCATCATGGTGATGCACGGCAAATCGGAAAAATAAATTCAGAACGGAGACAAACCCATGAATATTCCCAGCCTCGACTTCGGCCTCGGCGAAGACATCAACCTGCTGCGTGACGCAGTAAAGGCGTTTGCGGACGCCGAAATCGCCCCGCGCGCCGCGGAAATCGACCGCGTGAACGAATTCCCCGCCGATTTGTGGAAGAAGTTCGGCGACATGGGCCTGCTCGGCATGACCGCCGGCGAGGAATACGGCGGCACCAACATGGGCTATCTCGCGCACATCGTCGCGCTGGAAGAAATCTCGCGTGCCTCGGCCTCGGTCGGCCTGTCCTACGGTGCACACTCGAATTTGTGCGTTAACCAGATTCGTCGCAACGGCAACGACGCCCAGCGCCAGAAATACCTGCCCAAGCTGATTTCCGGCGAACACGTGGGCGCCCTGGCGATGTCCGAGCCGAATGCCGGCTCTGATGTTGTCTCAATGAAACTCAAGGCCGAGAAAAAGGGCGATCGCTACGTACTCAACGGCGCCAAGATGTGGATCACCAATGGCGGCGATGCCGACACGCTGGTGGTGTATGCCAAGACCGACCCCGATGCCGGCGCCAAGGGCATGACCGCCTTCATCGTCGAGAAGGGTATGAAGGGATTCACCCATGGCACCCATCTCGACAAGCTGGGCATGCGCGGCTCCAACACCTTCCCGCTGTTCTTCGACGATGTTGAAGTGCCGGAAGAAAACGTCCTCGGCGGCATCGGCAACGGCACCAAGGTGCTGATGTCCGGCCTGGATTACGAGCGTGCCGTACTCTGCGGTGGCCCGCTGGGCATCATGGCGGCGTGTATGGATGTGATCGTGCCCTACCTGCACGAGCGCAAGCAGTTCGGTCAGGCGATTGGCGATTTCCAGCTGATGCAGGGCAAGGTCGCCGACATGTATTCAACCTGGATGGCCACCCGTGCCTATGTCTATGCACTGGGCCGCGCCTGCGACAACGCCGACCACGCGCGCACGCTGCGCAAGGATGCCGCCGGCGCGATTCTCTATTCCGCCGAAAAGGCCACCTGGATGGCCGGCGAGGCGATCCAGACGCTAGGCGGTGTTGGCTATACCAACGAATACCCCACCGGTCGCCTGTGGCGCGATGCCAAGCTGTACGAAATCGGCGCCGGCACTTCGGAAATCCGCCGCATGCTGATCGGTCGCGAACTGATGGCGGAGACACGATGATGCATTGCAGCAAAGGTAGAATGGCGGATCGCCATCCCCCGCGCTCACCCGCAGGGAAGGCCACCGAATAACACGCTCCCGCCGAGACTTCCGGACGGGAGTCTCGCTTCAGGAGCCCACACGCATGACAGTTACCCTGCGCACCCTCACGGCCAACGACACCGCCGCCATCGAACAGGTCCGCCAGTATTTCCGCAATTACGCGGCCTGGCTGGGCGTCGATTTGTCGTATCAGAATTTCGATCAGGAAATGGCCTCGCTACCCGGCGCCTACTCGGCACCGCAAGGCCGGCTGTTTTTTGCCGAAATCGATGGTCGACCGGCGGGCTGCGTCGGCGTTCGTCCCTTGCCGGACAGCGAAGGCGTGTGCGAAATGAAGCGCCTTTATGTTTCACCGGAAGCCCGCGGTCAGGGCGTAGGCGCCCGCCTTGCCGTCGCGGCGATCAAGGCCGCCAAGGACATCGGCTATCGCAAGCTGATGATCGACACCCTTCCCAACATGCGCATGGCAGTAAAGCTGTACCGCGAACTGGGCTTTACCGAAGCGCCGAATTACTACCAGACGCCTATCGAAGGCACGATGTTCCTCGCGCTCGACCTCGATAACTGGTCGGAAGAAGAAATCCGCAGCGAAAACCTGTCGCACCTCTTCGACTTCAACCGGGCATGGGCGCAGCGCATGCAGGAAGTCGACCCCAGCTACTTCAACAAGCTCTCCGAACTGCAAACGCCGGAATTTCTGTGGATCGGCTGCTCAGACTCCCGCGTACCGGCCAACCAGATCGTCGGCCTGCTGCCGGGTGAAGTCTTCGTCCACCGCAACGTGGCCAACGTGGTGGTGCACACCGACCTCAACTGCCTGTCGGTCATCCAGTACGCCGTCGATGTGCTGAAAGTGAAACACATCATGGTCGTCGGCCATTACGGTTGCGGCGGGGTCGGGGCTGCCTTGCGCCGTGATCGCGTCGGCGTGGTCGATTTGTGGCTGCGCCACGTGCATGACGTGCATAACAAACACCTCGCTGCGGTCGACAGCCTGCCCGCCGAAAAACGCCACGACCGCCTGTGCGAACTGAACGTGCTCGAACAGGTCGTCAATGTCTGCCACAACCCGGTGGTTCAGGACGCCTGGCAGCGCGGCCAGCAACTGACCGTCCATGGCTGGATTTACGGCCTGAAGGACGGCCTGATTCACGACCTGGGCATCACCGTCGATTGCCCGCAAGACCTTCCCACCCGTTACGACGCTGCACTTAAAGCGCTGGACGGTTAATAAAACCACTCAGGAGAAATCAGCATGAATGACCCGATTGTGATCGTTTCCGCCGCCCGCACGGCGATGGGCAGTTTTCAGGGCGGCTTTGCCGGCCTGACTGCCGCCAATCTCGGGGCCGTAGCCATCAAGGCCGCCGTCGAGCGTGCCGGTATCGATGCCAACCTGATTGAGGAAGTGCTGATGGGTTGCGTGCTGCAAGCCGGCCAGGGCCAGGCACCGGCACGCCAGGCCGCACTGCAGGCCGGCCTGCCGCTCTCCGCCGGCTGCGCCACCATTCACAAGGTCTGCGGTTCGGCCATGAAGGCCACCATGCTCGGCCACGACGGCATTCTTGCCGGCTCTTACGGCGCCGCTGTGGTCGGCGGCATGGAGTCGATGACCAATGCGCCCTATCTGCTTCCCAAGGCACGCGGTGGCTATCGCCTGGGTCACGGCCAGATGTTTGACCACATGTTCATGGACGGTCTCGAAGACGCCTACGCCAAGGAAACCCGTGGCCGCCTGATGGGCACGTTTGCCGAAGAGTGTGCGACCACTTACGGCTTTACCCGCGAAGCCCAGGATGCCTATGCCGTGCAGTCCACCACGCGCGCGATCGAAGCCAGCAACAACGGCAGTTTCGATTGGGAAATTGCCCCGGTCACCGTCAGCGGTCGCAAGGGCGAGGTGGTGATCGCCAAGGATGAAGGCCCGTTTGCCGTCAACATCGAAAAAATCCCGACTTTGAAGCCGGCCTTCAAGAAGGACGGCACGGTGACCCCGGCCAATTCCTCGTCTATTTCCGATGGCGCTGCCGCCATGGTGCTGATGCGCGAATCACAGGCGACCCAACTCGGCCTCGCGCCCATCGCCCGCATTGTCGGCCACACCACACATGCCGGCGTGCCGGCGCTCTTCCCTTCGGCACCGGTGGGGGCGATGGAGAAATTGTTCGCCAAAACCGGGTGGACCGCAGACAGCGTCGATCTCTACGAAATCAACGAAGCCTTTGCCGTGGTCACCATGGCGGCACTGCATGATCTCAAGCTCGACCCGGCCAAGGTCAACATCCACGGCGGCGCCTGCGCGCTGGGCCATCCGATTGGCGCTTCTGGCGCACGCATTGTCGTGACCCTGCTCGGCGCCCTGAAGAAATACGGTCTCAAGCGCGGCGTGGCATCGCTATGCATCGGCGGCGGCGAAGCCACTGCCCTCGCGGTGGAAATGCTTTAATTGCCCCGACAGGCCCTTTCCCTCACCTACACCAAACTGGTCACAGCCATGTTCATGTGGGGCGGCACCTGGATCGCCGGTCGCATCATTGCGCAGGAACTGACGGCGCCGCTGGCCGTCGCCTCGCTGCGCTTTGTGCTGGCAGGACTGGTCGTCGCCGGCATGCTGTTGATCGGCGAGGGCGCCATTCCGCTGCCACAAGGCCGGCGTGAATGGGGCCTGGTCTGGGCGCTGGGCTTTTTCGGCATTTTTCTTTACGGCCTGTGTTTCTTTTTTGGCCTGCAACGGATCACGGCCGGGCGCGGCGCGCTAGTCGTCGCCCTCAATCCGGTGGTGATCGTCCTGCTCGCCTGGCTGAGTGGCCGCGAACGGATGAACCCGGCCAAGGCGGTCGGCAGCCTGATCGCCACCCTCGGCTGCCTGACCGTGATCGGCAACGGCGACCCGCTGGCGCTGCTCACCGGCGACATCGGCCTCGGCGAATGGCTGATTCTCGGCTGCGTGTTGAGCTGGGCAGCCTACACCCTGATCGGCTGGCAGGCCACCCGGTATTTCTCGCCGCTGGCGACCACGCTCTATGCCAGTTTCAGCGGCGCCTTGCTACTCGGAATCGCTGCGCTGGTGCAGGGGGATATCGCCCCCGCCGACTGGTCGTGGCGGGTGTGGAGCAGCATGGGCTTTCTGGCGGTTTTCGGCACCGCGCTGGCCTACACCTGGTTCACCGACGCCGTGCATCGCATCGGTGCCGGCCACGCCTCAATCTTCATCAATCTGGTCCCGGTCTTTGCCGTCATGCAAGCCGCAATCCTCCTCGGCGAACGGCTCGGTCTGGCCGTGTTGCTGGGCGGTGCGCTGGTGATTGGCGGCGTCTGGCTGACCACACGACAACAAGCACTTCAGGAGACAAACCCATGATTTTGACCGCTGAACAGGAAATGATCCGCGACACCATGCGCGCCTTCGCGCAGGAACGCCTGGCCCCCTTCGCCACCGAATGGGACCGCGAACATACCTTCCCGGCACAAGCCCTGAAAGAACTGGGCGAACTCGGCGCCCTGGGCATGGTGGTGCCCGACGAATGGGGCGGCGCCGGCATGGATTACATGAGTCTGGTGCTCACCCTGGAAGAAATCGCTGCCGGCGACGGCGCGACCTCGACCATCGTTTCCGTGCAGAACTCGCTGGCCTGCGGCATCACCAACAAATACGGCACCGACGCCCAGAAGGAAACCTGGCTCAAGCCGCTGGCCCGGGGCGAAAAGCTGGGCTGCTTCTGCCTGACCGAGCCGCATACCGGCTCCGACGCAGCGGCCATCACCACCCGCGCAGACCGTGACGGCGACGATTTCATCCTCAACGGCGTCAAGCATTACATCACCACCGGAAAACACGCCGAAGTCGCCATCGTTTTTGCCGTCACTGACAAGGCCGCGGGCAAGAAAGGCATTTCCTGCTTCCTCGTCCCGACGGCCACCCCCGGTTACACCGTCGCCCGCATCGAGCGCAAGATGGGCCAACATGCCTCCGACACCGCGCAGATTGTGTTCGATAACTGCCGCGTCCCGGCCAGCGCCCTGCTCGGCAAGGAAGGTGAAGGCTACAAGATCGCCCTCTCCAATCTGGAAGCCGGTCGCATCGGCATTGCCGCGCAATCGGTCGGCATGGCCCGCGCTGCTTTCGAAGCCTCGGTCGCCTACGCCAAGGAGCGCGTCACTTTCGGCCAGCCGATCATCGAACATCAGGCAGTCAATTTTCGGCTCGCCGACATGGCCACGCAAATCGATGCTGCCCGCCTCATGGTGTGGCGCGCCGCCACGCTCAAGGATGCCGGCAAGCCCTGCCTGACCGAAGCCTCGATGGCCAAGATGTTTGCCTCCGAAATGGCCGAACGGGTGTGCTCGGCTGCCATCCAGATTCACGGCGGCTGCGGCTATACCGACGAAACCGCCGTCGAGCGCATCGCCCGCGACGTGCGCATCACGCAAATCTACGAAGGGGCCAACGACATCCAGCGCCTGGTCATCGGCCGTGCAATTGCCGCCTAATCAATCATGGTCACGGTCGACCGCAAAAACCGCGTAAAACCGCCGTCGACCGCCCCATTTCTGGAGATTTCCATGGCTGAACCCATCGATTTCTGGTTTGATTTTTCCAGCCCCTACGGCTATTTGCTCAGCGAAAAAATCGACGAACTCGCCGCCCGTTTCGGACGCAAGGTGCGCTGGCACCCGATCCTGCTCGGGATCGTGTTCAAGGCCACGGGCAGCGCACCGCTGACCTTGCAAAACGAGGCCAAGGCCCGTTACTCGGTCAATGATTTCGCCCGTTCGGCCCGTTTCATGGGGCTTGCTTATCGCCATCCGGACAAATTCCCGCTCGCCACGCAAAACGCCGCCCGCGCCTACTACTGGCTGCACGGCCAGGACTGTGCGCTGGCCCGGCAATTTGCCCACGCCGTTTATCGTGCGTTGTTTGTCGATAACCGCGACATCTCGGCGCCGGACACGGTGCTCGAAATTGCCGCCAAACTGGGTGTCGACCGCAGCTCCCTGGAAAACGCGCTGCAAGCTCCGGACATCAAGGAAGGACTCAAACAGGCAGTGGATGCCGCCCTCGCCGCCGGCGTGTTCGGTTCGCCGCACGTGATCATCGATGGCGAACATTTCTTCGGTGCCGACCGCCTGCCGCAGATCGAGCGCTGGCTGGAAAGCGGAGGCTTCTGAGATGGCCTTGCAGCGTCTCTGCGTCTTTTGCGGCGCCAATGCCGGCTTTTCTCCGGTCTACCGCGCCGAAGCGGAAAAAACCGGCCGTCTGCTCGCGGCGCGCGGCATCGAACTGGTCTATGGCGCGGGCAACATCGGGCTCATGGGTGCCGTCGCCGATGCTTGTCTGGCGGCGGGTGGCTCGGTCATCGGCGTGATTCCGGAAGCCCTGATGGGCAAGGAAGTCGCCGGTCGCCCCGTCGATCACCGGGCGCTGACGCACATCGAAGTGGTGGATTCCATGCACACCCGCAAGGCGCGCATGGCCGAACTATCCGACGGCTTCATCGCCCTGCCCGGTGGCTTTGGCACCTTCGAGGAATTCTGCGAAATCCTCACCTGGGGCCAGCTCGGGTTCCACGTGAAACCCATGGGCCTGCTCAATGTGAATGGTTTTTACGACCCGCTGCTGGCGATGTTCGACCGGGCAGTGGACGAAGGTTTCCTGCGCCCGCAGAACCGGGCGATGGCGCTGGCCGCCACGGACATCGAAAGCCTGCTGGCGCAGATGGCAGCCTATCGCCCCGAACCCGTCAGCAAATGGTTGAAAGAGGAAAAGCAGTTGTAGTCAGTTCCGCAATCCAATTCAGGCAACGCACACACAAAAGAAGCGAGGAGACATGACCATCCTGAAAACCCAACTCAATCCGCGGTCAGCCGACTTTCAGGCCAACGCGGCCGCCATGCAGACGGTCGTTGCCGACCTGCATGAAAAAGTCGACAAGATCGCGCTTGGCGGCCCGGAAGCCGCCCGCCAGAAGCACCTGGCCCGCGGCAAGCTGCTGCCGCGAGAACGCGTCAATGCCCTGCTCGACCCCGGCACACCTTTCCTCGAAATCGGTCAGTTCGCCGCTTACGGCATGTATGGCGGCGACGTCCCCGCCGCCTCGGTGATCGCCGGCATTGGCCGTGTTGAAGGTATCGAGTGCATGATCGTCGCCAACGATGCGACGGTGAAAGGCGGCACCTACTACCCGTTGACCGTGAAAAAACACCTGCGGGCGCAGGAAATCGCGCTCGAAAACCGCCTGCCCTGCATTTATCTGGTCGATTCGGGTGGCGCCTTTCTGCCCATGCAGGACGAGGTCTTCCCGGACAAGGAACACTTCGGGCGCATCTTCTTCAACCAGGCCAACCTCTCGGCGCAGGGCATTCCCCAAATTGCCGCGGTGATGGGCTCCTGCACCGCTGGCGGCGCCTACGTGCCGGCGATGTGCGACGAATCGATCATCGTCAAGGATCAAGGCACCATCTTTTTGGGCGGCCCACCGCTGGTCAAGGCGGCCACGGGTGAAGTCGTCACCGCCGAAGACCTCGGTGGCGCCGATGTCCATACGCGCGTCTCCGGCGTGGCCGACCATCTGGCCGAGAACGATGCGCACGCGCTGGCCATCGCCCGCCGCATCGTCCGCGACCTCAACTGGAAAAAAGCCCCGCCGGTCACGTTGACCGTGCCCAGCCCGCCGGCCTACGCCGCCGAAGAGTTGTACGGCGTGATCCCGACCGATACGAAAAAGCCCTTCGACGTGCGCGAAATCATCGCCCGCATCGTCGATGGCTCCGATTTCGACGAATTCAAGGCCCGTTACGGCACCACGCTGGTTTGTGGGTTTGCGCGCATCTACGGCTATCCGGTCGGAATCGTCGCCAATAACGGCATTTTGTTCAGCGAATCGGCACTCAAGGGGGCACATTTCATCGAACTCTGTGCCCAGCGCGGCATCCCGCTCGTTTTCCTGCAAAACATCACCGGCTTCATGGTCGGCCGCAAGTATGAAAACGGCGGCATCGCCCGCGACGGCGCCAAGATGGTGACCGCCGTGGCCACCGCCAAGGTACCGAAATTCACCGTCGTCATCGGCGGCTCGTTCGGCGCCGGCAATTACGGCATGTGCGGCCGCGCCTACTCGCCGCGCTTCCTGTGGATGTGGCCGAATGCCCGCATTTCGGTGATGGGCGGCGAACAGGCGGCCGGTGTGCTGGCCACCGTCAAGCGCGACGGCATCGAAGCCAAGGGCGGTTCATGGTCAGCCGACGAAGAAGCGGCCTTCAAGGCGCCGATCCGCGATCAATACGAAACGCAAGGGCATCCGTATTACGCCTCGGCCCGGCTGTGGGACGACGGCATCATTGATCCGGCGGATACGCGGCGGGTGTTGGGCTTGGGGCTGTCGGCTTCGATGAATGCACCGGCGGAAGAGACGAAATTTGGGATTTTCCGGATGTGATGGGGATGGGGATTTTTGATCCGTTGGGTTCCGCGCCTGACGCGCGGGCGTACTTTTTCTTGGGTCGCCAAGAAAAAGTAGCCAAAAAGAAGGCGACCCCGAGTTTCGCGGTCGGCTGCGCCGACTCCCCTGCGCTACTCGCAGTGCCGGGCGGCTGGCTAAACTCGCCTGCGGCTCAAACAACGCCAGCCGACATCCCCCGGCCCTTCTCCGTTGCTCGGCGCTCCACAATGGGAAACAGAAAACCGTCGGTTTGCGAAAGTTTGCGGTCGACATTTCTTTTTGCCAAAAAACGAAACACTGCGATGGGTGTGTCGAATCCCATGGACGGTGCCGAGCAACGCAGGGCTGGCGGGGGAAGTCGTCTCGCGTTGTTCGAGCCGCAGGCGAGTTTAGCGAGACGCCCGACAGCCCGAGTCGCGCAGGGAAGCCCCGAAGGGGCCACCGACCTGGGGTGTCCTTTTCCTTTGGCTACTTTCCTTTTGGACAAGCAAAAGGAAAGTACGCCCGCGCGTCAGGCGCGGCACCCTGCGCATCAAAAAACCCAAGAAATCACCGCCGGTCAACGGCGAAAAACAGCGC
Source organism: Azonexus sp. (assembly GCA_023150195.1). Classification (GTDB taxonomy): domain Bacteria; phylum Pseudomonadota; class Gammaproteobacteria; order Burkholderiales; family Rhodocyclaceae; genus Azonexus. Next base: position 1,332 of record JAKLLI010000009.1, on the reverse strand, counting down.
CAAATTAACCAAAAGAACAACACTGGAGACAAACAAAAATGCCCTTCCAAGCCCTGGAAATTGAATTAAACGGCCCGGTCGCCACGATCTGGATGAACCGGCCCGAACTGCACAACGCCTTCGACGAAACCCTGATCGCCGAACTCACCGCTGCCTGCATCGCGCTGGATGAAGATGCCGATGTCCGCGTCGTCATCCTCGCGGGCCGTGGCAAGAGCTTCTCAGCCGGCGCCGACCTCAACTGGATGAAGCGCGCCGCCAACAACGGCATAGACGACAACCTCAACGACGCCCGTGCACTTGCCGGCATGCTGCGCACGCTGGCCGAGATGAAGAAGCCAACCATCGCCCGCGTGCAGGGTGCAGCACTGGGCGGCGGCATGGGGTTGGCATCGGCTTGCGACATCGCCGTGGCCTCAACCAAGGCGGTGTTCGCCACCTCCGAGGTCAAATTCGGCATCATCCCCTCGGCCATTTCGCCCTACGTGCTACGCGCCATTGGCGCCCGCCAGGCCTATCGCTACTTTCAGAGCGCCGAACGCATTAGCGCCGACCGCGCCCGCGACATCGGGCTGGTGCATGAAACGGTTGAGCCCGAGGCGCTCGACGCCAAGGTCGAGGAAATTGTCACCGCGCTGCTTGCTGGCGGCCCCAACGCGCAGGCAGCCGCCAAGGATTTGATTCGTGCGGTCGACGGCCAGATGGTCAATGAAACGCTGGTCGAAGAAACCGCCCACCGCATCGCCCACCTGCGCGCCACCCCGGAAGCCCGCGAAGGCATCGCCGCCTTCCTCGACAAACGTTCGCCCAACTGGATGGAGGCGTAAAAGATGTTCACCAAGATTCTGATTGCCAACCGCGGGGACCAGCCGCGCAGCGGCGCAGCGATGAAGTCAAACCGCCGGTGTGCGCAGCACACTCAGGCGATTTCTCCGCGGGAGACCACGCATGTTTAACAAAATCCTGATTGCCAATCGCGGAGAAATCGCCTGCCGCGTCATTAAAACCGCCCGCCGCATGGGCATCCGTACCGTCGCCGTCTATTCCGAAGCCGACGCCAATGCCCGCCATGTGCGCCTGGCTGACGAAGCCGTGTTGCTCGGCCCGGCGGCTGCACGGGAGTCCTATCTCGTTGCCGACAAGATCATTGAAGCCTGCAAACGCACCGGCGCGCAGGCGGTACATCCCGGCTATGGTTTCCTCTCCGAAAACGCCGATTTTGCCGATGCGCTGGCCGCCAACGGCATCGCCTTTATCGGCCCGCCAGCCTCGGCCATTCGTGCCATGGGGTCGAAATCCGAGGCCAAAAAGCTGATGGGTGCCGCCAAGGTG
>JAKLLI010000008.1 GCA_023150195.1 Azonexus sp. | reverse complement strand
TCCCAAGGGCGCGGTGGAAATCATCTTCCGCGAAGAAAAGAACGACCCGGAAAAGCTGGCCCAGCGCGAAGCCGAGTACAAGGCCAAGTTCGCCAACCCCTTCGTGGCCGGTGCCCGTGGCTTCATTGACGATGTCATCATGCCGCATGCCACCCGCAAGCGCATCGCCCGCTCGCTGGCCATGCTGCGTGACAAGAAACTGGAAAATCCGTGGCGCAAGCACGGCAACATCCCGCTGTAAGCGTCAGTTAGGAATAGACACATGTTCAAGAAAATTCTGATTGCCAATCGCGGCGAAATCGCCTGCCGCGTCATCAAGACTGCCCGCAAGATGGGCATCAAGACGGTTGCCGTGTATTCCGAGGCGGACAAGGATGCCCTGTTCGTCGATCTGGCGGACGAAGCCGTTTGCATCGGACCGGCCGCATCCAAGGAATCCTATCTGGTCGCCGACAAGATCATCGCCGCCTGCAAGCAGACCGGCGCTGAAGCCGTCCACCCGGGTTATGGCTTCCTCTCGGAAAACGCCGAGTTTTCCCGTCGTCTGGAAGCAGAAGGCGTCAAGTTCATTGGTCCGAAGCACTACTCCATCGCCCGCATGGGGGACAAGATCGAGTCCAAGAAGCTGGCCATCGAAGCCAAGGTCAATACCATTCCTGGCTACAACGACGCCATTGCCGGTCCGGATGAAGCCGTCAAGATCGCTCAGGGGATTGGTTACCCGGTCATGATCAAGGCCTCCGCCGGCGGTGGTGGTAAGGGTCTGCGCGTGGCGTACAACGACGCCGAGGCGCATGAAGGTTTCTCTTCCTGCGTGAACGAAGCCCGCAACTCTTTCGGTGACGACCGCGTCTTCATCGAAAAATACGTGCTGGAACCGCGTCACATCGAAATCCAGGTGCTGGGCGATTCGCATGGCAACTACGTCTATCTGAACGAGCGCGATTGCTCCATCCAGCGCCGCCACCAGAAGGTCATCGAAGAGGCGCCGAGCCCCTTCGTCGATCCCGAGATGCGCAAGGCGATGGGCGAGCAGGCCGTGGCCCTGGCCCGTGCCGTGAATTACGAGTCGGCCGGTACGGTTGAGTTCGTGGTGTCTGGCGCGACCAAGGAGTTCTACTTCCTGGAAATGAACACCCGTCTGCAGGTGGAACATCCGGTCACCGAACTGATTACCGGCCTCGATCTGGTCGAGCAGATGATCCGCGTGGCCTACGGCGAAAAGCTGCCGCTGACCCAGGCGGATGTGAAGATCAACGGCTGGTCTATGGAATGCCGGATCAATGCTGAAGACCCGTTCCGCGGCTTCCTGCCGTCAACCGGCCGTCTGGTCAAATTCCTGCCGCCGGCCGAGTCGACCGACGCACAGGGCACGACCCGCGTTGATACCGGCGTGTACGACGGTGGCGAAATCTCGATGTTCTACGATTCGATGATCGCCAAGCTGATCGTGCATGCGCCGGATCGTATGGCTGCCGTGGCCCGCATGCGCGATGCGCTGAATGCCTTCGTGATTCGCGGCATTTCCTCGAACATCCCCTTCCAGGCCGCGCTGATGCAGCATCCGGTCTTCCACTCAGGGATTTTCGATACCGGCTTCATTCCCAAGTACTATCCGACCGGCTTTGATGCCTCCATGGTGCCGCACGATGATCCGGCGCTGCTGGTCTCCGTGGCCGCTTACGTCTATCGCGCCTTCACCGACCGCGCTGCCTCGGTGTCCGGTCAGCTGCAGGGTCACGAGCGCATCGTGGGTGACAAGTGGGTGGTGGTTCGCCTCAACGGGGAACAGAAGGAAAACCACGCGGTCACGGCACGTCCGATCGCCGGCGGCTATCACGTCGAGTACAACGGCAAGGAATACGAAATCCTCTCCGACTGGCAGCTGGGTCAGCCCTTGTTCATGGGCACCTGTAACGGTCAGGAATTCACCCTGCAAGTCGAGCGCCACAAAACCAAGTACTCGCTGTTCCACTGGGGCACCCGTGCCGACTTCATGGTGATGAGTGCCCGCGCTGCAGAACTGCTCGCCCTGATGCCGGAAAAGCCGGCGCCCGACCTCTCCAAGTTCCTGCTTTCGCCGATGCCGGGTCTGCTGCGCGAAGTGGCGGTCAAGGTCGGTCAGGAAGTGAAGGCTGGCGAGAAACTCGCCGTGATCGAAGCCATGAAGATGGAAAACATCCTCAAGGCCGAGCAGGACTGCACGGTGAAGAAGATTTCGGCAGCCGTGGGCGAAAGTCTCTCGGTCGACCAGATCATCATCGAGTTCGAATAAATCCGCTGTTCCGTAGCCTGGCTACGGTAAACTGCGCGAAAGGGCCTGTTTCCGGACAGGCCCTTTTTTTATATCGGAGTCAGGCAATGAGCGGATTCGAGAATTACCCCAGGGAACTGGCCGATCTGGATCGGGAAATTCATCGCTATGCGGCGATTTGTGGGGTGGATTTGTCCCAGCGTCACGAAGTGGAGCGCTGTCTCAGCGAACACCATGCCAATTGGTCCGACGACAAGGCGCGCGAAAGCCTGATGGGGCTGCTGGTACTGCGTATCAAGGTAGAAACCGAGATGCTGGAGCAGGGGCTGCTACCCCCGCCGCTCCATGAACATGCCCCTGTTCAGGGCGATGCCGCCGACGCCTGACTGCTCCCGCAGGCGTCGGGCTTGAGGCTCAAGGCGTCTTTTTCTTCCCTTGCTTGATCTGTTCGATGCCGCCCCGCAGCATCTGCTCCAGCTCGGAGCCGGCCTCGACTTGCGGTAGCAAGGCTTCCCAGTAGCCGACGGCGGCATCGCCTTCACCGGCTTCCATCGCGGCGGCACCCGCCAGGAACAGGGTGTGGGCGTGTTTGGGATCCAGTTTCAAGGCCTTGTTGATCAGCTCTCTCGGTTTGCCGGCCAGCCCCTTGCCCGCGGCCATCGCCAGGGTTTCAGCGTAGCTGGCGAGCAGTTCCGGATCTTCATCCACCTTGGCCGAGGCCTTGGCGTAGGCGTCGGCCGCATCGGCATAGCGCCCCATCATCTTGTACGAGCGGGCGAGCATCAGCCAGCCATTCATGTCGTCCGGGTTGTTCTTCATGCGCTCGGCCAGCCGATTGACCATCGCGCTGATGTCCTCGGCGGTCATTTGCTTTTGTGGGGTGGTGTTCGCCGGATCGATGGCACGCGGATTCCCCATCAGGGTGTAAGCGAGGATGGCGGCGATCGGAATCATGATGATCAGCGCAATGGCGGTGGCGCGACTGCGGCTCCCATTCACCACCGGGCCAGGATCTGTGCCTTCAACTTCTTCCAGCAGGCGACGCTGGATTTCGGCCTGCGCCAATTGAAAGTCGGCTTCGTTCAGCGTGCCTTCCGCCTTTTCCCGTTCGAGATCGGCAAGCTGGTCGCGAAAAATGGCGAGATTGGCGGTTTTGCGATTGCCTTCCGCAGCAGTGCGGGCGGTGCCGCGCAAGAGGGGTGGCAGGAGCAGGGCCACGCTGACGATGATGAGCAGCGCGGCGAAGAGGGCAAACACGGTCATTTGGGTTCGAGCTCCTTGAGCAGCGCATCGGCGCGCTGGGTATCCTCGGCGGAAAGCGGTGCTTCCTGCGCATCCATGCGGCTGCTACGCCGGCGCAGGTAAGCGCGCAGGCTGAGCAGGCCGATCAGCAGCATGGCGATGGGGCCACCCCAAAGCAGCAGGGTGTTGCCCTTGACGGGCGGGCGGTAGAGCACGAAATCGCCGTAGCGGGCGACAAGAAAGTCGATGATCTGGCTGTCCGACTGGCCATTCTTGATCATGCCCCGGATCTCGCGACGCAAATCGACGGCCAGTTCGGCATTGGAGTCGGCAATGGTTTCGTTCTGGCAGACCAGGCAGCGTAATTCCTTGGACAGCGCCTGCAGGCGCTTCTCGGCAACCGGATCGGCCGCCGTGGCTGCCTCGTTGGCCGGCGAGGCGAAGGCGACGGTCGACGCCAGGCAGAGCGACAAGATCAGGGCGCGCATCATTTGCTCAGTTCCCCAACCAGCGGCAGGATCTTGCCCGACAGGACATCCGGCGTGATCGGGCCGGTGTGCTTCATGCGGATTACGCCCGCCTTGTCGATGACATAGGTTTCCGGCACGCCGTACACCCCGTAATCGATGCCCACACGACCGTCGATATCCATGACGGTCAGGGTATAGGGATTGCCATGCTCGGCCAGCCATTCGCTGGCCCGTTTGTGCGCCAGCGGGACTTCCTGGCCTTCGGGAATGCGCCGGATGTCGATATTACCGTCACCGCGAACTTCCTTGTAGTTGAGGCCGATCAAGGGCACGCCGCCGCGCTTGGCAAATTCCACGAGCACCGGATGCTCCTGACGGCAGGAGACACACCATGATGACCATACGTTGAGCAGCCAGACCTTGCCCGTCATGTCTTGCGGCGTCATGGTCTGATCGGGTTTGTCGAGGATGGCCAGTTTGAAGCTCGGGGCCGGTTTGCCGACCAACGGCGAAGGGACATCGCGCGGATTCAGGTTGAGCCCGACGGCGAGCAAGACGACCAGCGCGGCAAAGGCGCCGAGGATCCAGTAATAACGATTCATGCTTGAGCTTCTCCGGCAGTGGCGGTTGGCGTACGACGATCGGCACGGCGGTTGCGGTAGCGGCGGTCGAGCATGGCAATCAGGCCGCCCAGGGCCATGATGAAGCAGCCGCCCCAGATCCAGTCCACGAAGGGTTTGTAATAGACGCGTACCGCCCACTCGCCTTCCGGCTGGTCCGGGTTGATCGGCTCGCCCAGCGAGACATAGACGTCGCGCAACAAGCCGGCGTCGATGGCGGCTTCCGTCATCGGCATGGAGGATGAGAAGTAGTTACGCTTTTCCGGGTCCATTTTGCGCAGGAAACGACCGTTGACCGACAGATCGAAATCGCCCTGTGCGCCCTCGTAATTCGGACCCTTGACGGCGCGGATGCCATTGAATTTGAAGCTGTAACCGGCCACGTCCACCACATCGCCGGCGCCCATCTTGACGTCCTTTTCCTGCTCGAAGCTGGACACCATGGCGACGCCGACAACGAACACGGCGACGCCGATGTGGGCCAGATGCATGCCGATGAAACTGGCCGGTTGCGCCAGTGCGGCCAGTACGAAGCTGCGGTCGCCACGGGTCGCCTGAACGCGCTGGCCAAAATGCACCAGGGCGCTGAGCGCGATCCAGGCGGCCGCCAGCAAGGCTACGGCGGTCAAGGTCTTCCATTCACCATAAATCAGCGGTAGCGCGATGCCAACGATGACGGCCGTCGCAAAAGCCCAGCGCAGCACGCGCAGGATTTCCCGCACTGAGGCCTGTTTCCAGCGGGCGAAGGGGCCAACCCCGATGAGGAACATCAGCGGCAGCATGACGGGTACAAAAACCGTGTTGAAATACGGTGGACCGACGGAAATCTTGCCCACACCCAGCGCATCGATCAGCAGCGGATACAAGGTGCCCAGCAGCACGGTGCCGCAGGCCACGACGAGCAGTACGTTGTTGGTCAGCAGCAGGGATTCGCGCGAAATCAGTCCGAAGCGTCCGCCCAGACCGACACTGGGTGCGCGCCAGGCAAACAGCGCCAGCGAGGCGCCAATGACCACGACGAGGAAGGCCAGGATGAAGACGCCGCGCGTCGGGTCGGTGGCGAAGGCGTGCACCGAAGTGAGCACCCCGGAACGCACCAGGAAGGTACCGAGCAGCGACAGCGAGAAGGCCGAGATCGCCAGCAAGACGGTCCAGTTCTTGAAACTGCCGCGCTTTTCGGTGACCGACAGCGAATGGATCAGGGCCGTGCCCACCAGCCAGGGCATGAAGGAGGCGTTTTCGACCGGGTCCCAGAACCACCAGCCGCCCCAACCCAGTTCGTAATAGGCCCACCACGAGCCCATCGCGATACCCAGCGTCAGGAACATCCACGCCGCCAGCGTCCACGGACGTGACCAGCGCGCCCAGGCGGCATCAAGCTTGCCCGAGAGCAGCGCGGCGATGGCGAACGCGTAGGCCACCGAGAAACCGACATAGCCCATGTACAGGAGGGGCGGGTGAATGATCAGCCCCGGGTCCTGTAACAGCGGGTTGAGGTCGCGCCCTTCGGCGGCACCCGGCAAGAGGCGCTCGAAGGGATTGGAGGTGATCAGGATGAAGAGCAGGAAACCGAAGGAGACCAGACCCAGTGTGCCGAGCACGCGGGCGACCAAGGCTTCCGGCAACTGGCTGGAGAGCATGCGCACGGCAAAGGCCCACCACGCCATCATCAGCATCCATAACAGCAAGGAACCTTCATGGCCGCCCCAGACCGCCGCCATGCGGTATTCAACCGGCAGTAGCGAATTGGAGTGCTGGGCCACATACACCACGGAAAAATCGTTCTGGACGAAGGCCCACATCAGGCAGCCGAAGGCGATGGTGACCAGCAAGGCAAAGGCCGAAGTGGCCGGGCGGGCAAGCCCGGTCCAGGCCGGGTTGCCCCGGTGAGCGCCGATCAGCGGCAGGGTGCCGAGGACGAATGAAATCAAGAGCGCCAGAATGAGGGCGAAATGACCGAGTTCCGGAATCATGCTCAGTATCCTGCCTTGGGTTTGGCGGCGTCGGCAGCCGCCGCCGCATCGTTTGCCTGCTTCTCGAGACCCCGGGCGTGGGCATCCTGCAAGGCCTTGGCGGCTTCAGGCGGCATGTAGTTTTCGTCGTGCTTCGCCAGTACTTCGGTGGCCTGGAAATGGCCGTCTGCACTCAGTCGACCCTGAGCGACCGCACCTTTGCCTTCCTTGAACAGGTCGGGAAGGATGCCCTTGTAGTGCACCGGAATGTCGGCTTCGGTATCGGTGATGATGAAGGCGATGGTCACACCATCGGCCTGCCGCTGGATACTGCCTTCCTTGACCAGCCCGCCGATGCGGAAAAGCTTGTCCTTGGGCGCCTTGCCGGCAGCAACTTCGGTCGGCGTGATGTAAAGCGCGATATTGCTGTTCAGCGCATTGAGCACCAGCGCGGCAATGATGCCGATGACGGCGAGGGCGGCGCCGATCAGCGCCAGTTTCTTGTGACGGGATTTCATTCTGCGGTAGTCCTCGATTCGGCGCGCAACTGGCGCTTCAGGCGGGAGAGGGTGGATTTACGATTTCGAATGACCAGAATCGGTTCGATGGTCATCAGCAGGGCGGTGGTGCCAAAGGAGCCCCAGACATAGAGTCCATAACCGCCCATGGCAATGAAGTCAGAAAAACTGTGCCAGTGGATCATCGCTGGGTCTCCGCAAGTTCGGCCTTGACCCAGTCGGTATGCCGTTCGCGCTCCAGCATGAGGGTGCGCGCACGGGTCAAAGCGACGGCAATGGAATACATCCAGAAGGACAGCGCCATCAGCAGCATCCCCCAAAGCATGGTTTCGGCCATGGACGACTTCGTGAGATTGACGCTGGAGCCCTGGTGCAGGGTATTCCACCATTTCACGGAAAAATAAATGATGGGCACGTTGACCACGCCTACCAGCAACAGGACGCCGCCGGCCTTGTCGGCGCGACGCGGGTCATCGATGGCGGCGACCAGGGCCATGTAGCCGATATAAAGGAAGAGCAGGATCAGTTCCGAGGTCAGGCGGGCATCCCAGACCCACCAAGCACCCCACATCGGTTTACCCCAGAGGGCACCTGTCCATAGCGACAGGAAGGCCATCAGGGCACCGGTCGGCGCCAGGGCTTGCGCCATCATCCCCGACAGGCGGGTGTTGAAGGCCAGCCCGATGGCCGCCCAGAAGGCCATAACGAGGTAAATGAACATGCTCATCCACGAGGTGGGCACGTGAATGAAAATGATCCGGTAGCCTTCGCCCTGCTGAAAATCGGTGGGCGCGACCAGCATGCCGAGATAAAGACCGGCCAGCCCAAAGAGCACGGCGGCCGCGGCAAACCAGGGGATCATGCGGCCTGCCAGCGGATAGAAGGTGGCCGGGGAGGCGAAGCGGTAGAGATTGAAGCGATCGTTCATTCGAGGGCGATTTTCAAGGCCGCAGCCGACGCCCAGGGGGCGAAACCGATGGCGGCAAGGGTCATAGCAGCGAGCAGGGAAAGGTGTCCTTCCCCCCCGAGACCGGACACCGTCGCATCAACTGCGCCAGCGCCGAATATTAGCACCGGAATATAGAGCGGGAGAACCAGTAGCGACAAAAGCACGCCACCGCCCCGCAAGCCCAGGGTCAACGCAGCGCCGATGGCGCCGATGCCGGACAAGGCCGGGGTGCCGAGCAGGATGGCGCCGGTCAGCACCAGTAGCGCATCGCTGGAAAGGTCGAACTGGATGCCGAGCACTGGTGCGATCATCGCCAGCGGCAAGCCGGAAACCAGCCAGTGAGCAATCACTTTCCCGGTAATGACCATCCCCAGCGGATGCGGGGCCAGCGCCAACTGTTCCAGGGTGCCGTCCCGGTGATCATCGGCAAACATTCTTGGCAGCGACAGCATGGTGGCCAGCAGGGCGGCCACCCACAGCACGCCGGGGGCGAGCTTGCGCAGCAGGTCCGGTTCCGGACCGATACCCAGCGGAAACAGGCTGACCACGATGATGAAGAAAAAGAGCGCCGAGACAATATCGGCCTGGCGGCGCATAGCCAGTTTCAGATCGCGGGCGATAACCGAAGTGATGATCTTGAACATGCGTTTGTCTCAGCCAATCCGCAGTTCGCGCACGGTGCCGGCAGGGATGGCGACCGGCTGATGGGTGGTCATCACGGCCAGTCCGCCGCGTTGCAAGTGGGCGGAAATAAGGCCGGCGAGCCAGTCGACCGCCGCCACATCGAGGGCGACGAAAGGTTCATCCAGCACCCACAGGGCGCGTTGCTCCTTGACCAGTCGGGCCAGCGAAACTCGGCGTTTCTGGCCCTGCGATAGATATTTGCAGGCGAGATCCTCGCGACCGGCAAGGCCGACCTGTTCCAGCGCATCCAGCGCATCGTCCTCACTCAGGGATTCCCCGGCCAGGTGGGCCGATGCCAGCAGATTTTCCAGCGGCGTCAGTTCTTCCTTGATCGCGTTCAGGTGGCCGAGATAGCAGAGTTCCGCACGAAAGGCGTCGGCCTGGCGGTGGATGGCTTCGCCCTGCCAGCGAATTTCACCGGCTTCCGGTGGTAGCAGGCCGATCAGCATGCGCAGCAGGCTGGTCTTGCCGGCGCCGTTTCTGCCTTGCAGGTAAAGCAGTTCGCCGCCTTCCAGCGTGAAGCTCAGGCCTGCGAACAGGCGGCGCTCACCGCGCACGCATTCCAGATTGTCAGCTTCAAGCATCGGGAAGAAAAAACCTGAACGAAATCAGGCACGAATTATGGAGGCGCAAGTTTAGCGGCAGATTGAGGCGAATCAAACAACAAATAAAAACGGGGGCCGGGGCCCCCGCAAGCGCACAAGCAAGCCGCTTATTTGGCAAAGGGCGTCGGGCGCGGTGTCGTGTCGGAAGACGGCGGCAGGATGGGCAGCGTGAAATTCGGCTGGTCACCGGTGAGCGTCTTGAGGAAGGCGACAATCTTGGCGTTCTCATCCTGGGTGAATTTCTTGCCCAGCTGCAGACGGCCCATCACGTCGACGGCCTCGGTCAGCGTATTGGCGGCGCCATCGTGGAAGTAGGGATAGGTCATTTCGACATTGCGTAGGGTCGGTACCTTGAAGTTGAAGCGATCCGCATCCTTGCCGGTGACACCAGCGCGGCCTTCGACGCCCTTGGTGTTGCCCTTGTACGGCTCGACCAGTCCCATCTTCTGGAAGGAGTTGCCACCGACGGCTTCGCCGTTGTGACAGGCGACACAGCCGCTGTCCTTGAACAGTTTGTAGCCGGCTTGCTCATTGGCGGTCAACGCATCCTTTTTGCCCAAAAGCCATTGGTCAAAGCGGGAATTCGGCGTCACCAGCGTCTTTTCGAATTCCGCAATGGCCAGCGTGACCTGATCGATGCTGATCTTGTCCTTGCCGAAGACCATCTTGAATTCACGGACGTAGGCCGGGATGGATTCGAGGACGTTGATAGCCAGCGTGTGCGTAAAGGCCATTTCCCCCGGATTGGCAATCGGGCCGCCGGCCTGTGCCTTGAGATCGGCGGCGCGGCCATCCCAGAACTGGGCCAGGTTGAGGCTGGAGTTCAACACGGTCGGGGCGTTGATCGGGCCTTGTTGCCAATGGTCGCCGACCGAGGTCGGGATGTTGTCGGTACCGCCCATCGACAGGTTGTGGCAGGTATTGCAGGACATGATCCCGGATTTGGAGAGGCGCGGATCGAAGTAGAGCTTCTTGCCCAGTTCGACCATGCCCAGATTGATGCTGGCCGGCGGCTTGATGGCGCTGATTGGTTCGTCGGTGGCGTAGCTCGTGGACTGCACGGTCATGCCGACAAGCAGGGCGATGGCGCCCGAAATCGTTTTCAGTTTCATCCTTGTTCTCCCTCGTTGAAATTCGTTCGAGTGCCCATTGTCTTTTTTCATGCTGTGCTAGACTTGATCCAAGTCAATGATTTTTATGGGAATTATCTATAGCTGCTATAGCTATTCCCTATACCCGAAAGGGGCTTTAGACCCCGATCTGCTTCAGGAGAGCCGTATGACCTTGACCGAACTGCGCTACATCGTGGCGCTTGCCCAGGAAGGGAATTTCAGCCGTGCCGCCGAGCATTGTTCGGTCAGTCAGCCGACGCTGAGTGTGGCGATCGCGCGCCTGGAGGACGAACTGGGGGTGCAGTTGTTCGAGCGCGGCAAGGGGTTTGTCAGTCCCAGCGATGTCGGGCGGCGTGTGGTCGAACAGGCGCAGCATGCGCTGGCAGAAGCGGAAAAGGTCAGGCAGATTGCCTTGCGCGGGCGGGATCAACTGGACGGTACGCTCAGGCTGGGGGTCATCCACACCATCGGCCCCTATCTGCTGCCGCAATTGATCCATTCCTTGAAGGAGGTGGCGCCGCACATGCCGCTGGTGATCGAGGAAAACATGACTGCCAATCTGGCCGACATGCTGCGTGACAACGAGCTGGACGTCGTGATCATTGCCTTGCCCTTCGATCTGCCGGGCGTGTTGACGCGCTCCTTGTACGATGAGTCCTTCAAGGTCATTGTGCCCAAGGGGCATGCCTGGGAAAAGCGCGATGCCATTGCGCCGGAAGAAGTGGCCGGGGACGAGGTTTTGCTGCTCAAGGCCGGCAATTGTTTTCGCGATCAGGTGCTGGGCGCCTGCCCGCAGGTGAGCAGCCCGGAAACCGACATCCGGCTCGGGCATTCCATCGGCACCATCCGCTGCATGGTGGCGTCCGGACTGGGTGTTTCGGTCTTGCCGGACAGTGCGCTCCAGCATCCCTACACCAGCGACATGATCAGCATCATTCCTTTTGCCGATCCGGCCCCTTCTCGGCGGATTGCCTTGGCGTGGCGCGCGGGCTTTGTGCGGCCGAAGGCCGTGGAGGCGCTGCTCGACGCGGTGCGCGGCTTGAATTCGGCAGCGTATCGCTTGCTGGTGTGAGCGCTGCCGGGTGGCTCTGGGGTGTGTGGAAGCCATGTTTCCTGTCTGGAAACAAGGTTTTCATGTTGTTTGCCCTTGTGGGTGCCGAGCAGGTCTTTAACAAGCTGATTTAAATCGGTTTATTGTTTCATCGAGTCGTGGCATGGCCCTTGCGTTTGCGTTGCCGATAACGCGCAACGAGGGGAAATCGACGTGACCGAGACATTTTATGAAGTGCTGCGCCGCCAGGGGATCACCCGGCGCAGCTTCCTGAAGTTCTGCAGCCTGACCGCAACCTCGCTCGGGCTGGGCAGCGCCGCGGCACCGCGCATCGCGCACGCGCTGGAAACCAAGCCGCGCACGCCGGTGCTCTGGTTGCACGGGCTGGAGTGCACCTGCTGTTCCGAATCCTTTATCCGTTCGGCGCACCCGCTGACCAAGGATGTCGTGCTCTCCATGCTTTCGCTGGATTACGACGACACGCTGATGGCCGCCGCCGGTCATCAGGCCGAAGCCATCCTCGACGAGGTCAAGAAGAAGTACAAGGGCAATTACATCGTCGCCGTGGAAGGCAATCCGCCGCTCAACGAAGACGGCATGTTCTGCATTCAGGGCGGTCGCCCCTTCGTGGAAAAGCTCAAGGAAACCTGCGCTGACGCCAAGGCCATCATCAGCTGGGGCGCCTGTGCGTCTTATGGTTGCGTGCAGGCCGCCAAACCGAATCCGACGCGCGCCACGCCGGTTCATAAAGTCATTACCGGCAAGCCGATCATCAACGTGCCGGGCTGTCCGCCGATTGCCGAAGTGATGACCGGTGTCGTGACCTACATGCTGACCTTCGACCGCATTCCCGAACTGGATCGTCAGGGCCGGCCGAAGATGTTCTACGGTCAACGCATCCACGACAAATGTTATCGCCGTGGCCATTTCGACGCCGGCCAGTTCGCCGAAGCCTGGGATGACGAAGGTTCGCGCAAGGGTTACTGCCTGTACAAGATGGGCTGCAAGGGGCCGACCACCTACAACGCCTGTTCGTCCATGCGCTGGAATGGCGGCGTCAGCTGGCCGGTGCAATCTGGTCATGGCTGTATCGGCTGTTCGGAAGAGGGCTTTTGGGACAAGGGCAGCTTCTACGACCGCGTCACCTCGATCACGCCGTTTGGGGCGGAATCGAATGCCGACACCATCGGCAAGGCCGCTGCCGGCACCGTCGGTGCTGCCATCGCTGCCCATGCGGCGGTGACAGCCTTGGCCCGCGCCCGCCAGAAGGCCGGCGAACCGGCCAACACCAGCGAACAAATCCAGGGAGAAAAATAAGATGGCCTACGAAACCCAAGGCTTCAATATCGACAATTCCGGCAAGCGGGTGGTGGTTGACCCGGTGTGCCGCATCGAAGGCCACATGCGTGTCGAGGTCAATCTCGATAGCAACAACGTGATTCGCAATGCCGTGTCCACGGGCACGATGTGGCGCGGTCTGGAAGTGATTCTCAAGGGCCGCGACCCGCGCGATGCCTGGGCCTTTACCGAGCGCATCTGCGGTGTTTGTACCGGCACCCATGCGCTGACCTCGGTGCGGGCAGTGGAAGATGCCTTGTCCATCCAGATTCCGGAAAACGCCAACACCATTCGCAACCTGATGCAGTTGAATCTCTACATTCACGACCATCTGGTGCACTTCTACCACCTGCACGCGCTGGACTGGGTCGATGTGGTGTCCGCGCTCAAGGCCGATCCGAAAGCCACCTCGGCGCTGGCGCAGAGCATTTCCAGTTGGGCGCTGTCCTCGCCGGGGTATTTCCGCGATATCCAGAATCGCCTGAAAAAGTTTGTCGAATCCGGCCAGCTCGGTCCCTTCATGAACGGCTACTGGGGCAACCCGGCGTACAAACTGCCGCCGGAAGCCAACCTGATGGCCGTGGCACACTATCTCGAAGCCCTCGATTTCCAAAAGGAAATCGTCAAGGTGCATACCATTTTCGGCGGCAAGAACCCGCACCCGAACTGGCTGGTCGGCGGCGTTCCCTGCGCGATCAATCTGGAAGGTGTTGGCGCCGTCGGGGCGGTCAATATGGAGCGCCTGAATCTGGTCAAGAGCATCATCGACCGCTGTACCGAGTTCGTTGAACAGGTCTACGTGCCGGATCTGCTGGCCATCGGTTCCTTCTACAAGGGCTGGGGTTACGGGGGCGGCTTGTCGTCGCAGAACATGCTGTCCTATGGCGATATTCCGCAGAAGGCCAACGATTACACCTCGGCCAATCTGCTCCTGCCGCGCGGCGCCATCATCAACGGCAAGCTGGATGAGATTCATCCGGTCGACCTCAAGGATCCGGAACAAGTGCAGGAATTCGTTGCCCACTCCTGGTACAAGTACCCGGACGAAACCAAGGGCCTGCATCCCTTCGATGGCGTGACCGAACCCAATTTCGAACTCGGTCCGAAAACCAAGGGCAGCAAGACCGCCATTCAGGAACTGGACGAAGGCGGCAAGTATTCCTGGATCAAGGCTCCCCGCTGGCGTGGCCACGCCATGGAAGTCGGCTGTCTGCCGCGTATGGTGCTGGGCTACCTGCAACCCAAGCAGTATCCGGAAATTCACGGGCTGGTGGAGAGCGCGCTCAAGAAGCTGGACGTGCCGGTGACGGCGCTTTTCTCCACGCTGGGCCGCACTGCCGCCCGCGGTCTGGAAACGGCGTACTGCGTCAAACTTCAGCAACAGCAGTTCGACAAGCTGATGGCCAACCTCAAGGCAGGCGACCTGAATACGGCCAACATCGCCAAGTGGGAACCGTCCACCTGGCCGAAGGAAGCCATGGGCGCCGGCTTTACCGAAGCCCCGCGCGGTGCGCTCGGCCACTGGATCAAGATCAAGGACACCAAGATCGACAACTACCAGTGTGTGGTGCCGACGACCTGGAACGGCGGTCCGCGCGACCACAAGGGACAGATCGGTGCGTTTGAAGCGGCGCTGATGAATACCCCGGTGGCCAAGGCCGATGAGCCGCTGGAAATCCTGCGCACGCTGCACTCCTTCGATCCCTGCCTGGCCTGCTCCACCCATGTGATGAGCCCGGACGGACAGGAAATGACCACGGTGAAAGTCCGCTAAGGAGGCTGGATCATGCTCTCTCAACAGGACATGCTGGAGGCCGAACGGCACGGTAAACAGGTTCGTTCGATCTATGTTTACGAAGCACCGGTTCGGCTGTGGCACTGGATCAATGCGCTCGCCATGGTGGTGCTTGCAGTGAGTGGTTACTTCATCGGAAAGCCCTTGCCAACGGTGCCTGGTGAAGCCGCCGAAAACTTCGTCATGGGCTATATCCGCTTTGCCCATTTCGCTGCCGGCTACCTCTTTGCGGTGGGTCTGCTCGGACGCATCTACTGGGCGCTGGTGGGCAATCACCACGCCAAGCAGATCTTCAAGCTGCCGATCACCAATCCGCAGTGGTGGAGCGAAGTCTTCTTCGAACTGCGCTGGTATCTCTTCTTGGAAAAATACCCCAAGAAATACGTCGGTCACAATCCGATGGCGCAGCTGATGATGTTCTTCTTCTTCACCGTGCTGGCCGTCGGCATGGTGTTCACCGGTTTTGCACTCTATGGTGAAGGCGCGGGGGTGGGCAGCTGGCAGGATGGCCTGTTCGGCTGGGTGATTCCGATGCTGGGCGGTTCCATGCAGACTCACAGCCTGCACCGGCTGGGGATGTGGATCATGATGACCTTTGCTGTGATACATATCTATGCGGCCATCCGCGAAGACATCATGAGCCGTCAGTCGCTGATTTCGACCATGATTTCCGGCTGGCGGATGTTCAAGGATTGATGGCCATGCTTGTGGGGGCAGCGTTGTTCGCGCTTGCCGTGCAAAAGCACTGTCTGCGCGCTGCCGCCTTGCCCCCGCTGCGCCTGGCCGTCAATCAGGATTAGGCGTCTTACCTTGCGTTAGCCCCGGTTGCGGTCCACGCAGTCCGGGGCGTTTTTTTCAGAAGGATGACGATGACGCAAAAACGCATTTTGGTACTCGGTATCGGCAATATTCTGTGGGCCGATGAAGGTTTTGGCGTGCGCTGTGTCGAGGCGCTCAATACCGGCTGGACCTTTGCTCCCGAGGTGACGCTGATGGATGGCGGCACGCAGGGGCTTTACCTGCTGCCCTATGTGCAGGAAGCCGATTGATTACGGCGATCCCGCCGGGACGCTGCGCGAGGTGGTCGGTGATCAGGTGCCGCGTTTCATGGGCGCCAAGAAAATGAGCCTGCACCAGACCGGATTCCAGGAAGTCTTAATGGCCGCCGAACTGACCGGCAAGCTGCCGGCAGAACTGGTGCTGATCGGCGTCCAGCCGGAAGAACTGGAAGATTACGGCGGCAGCCTGCGCGATGTAGTCAAGGCGCAGATGGCGCCGGCCCTGGATGTGGCGCTGCGCTGGTTGAACCAATGGGGGGCTGCGCCGCAGATCCGGGTTGGGCAGGCCGATAGTCTGACCGATGCCGCGCTGGCCATCGACGTCTACGAAGGCGAACGCCCGGCACCGGAACTGGCCTATCGCCTCGGCGATGCGCGTTTTCTGAACATGGCCGGGGAATAGGCATGTGTCTCGGTGTGCCCGTGCAGGTAATTTCCTGCGGTGAGCATTTCGCCCGTTGCGCCGGCCGAAGTGGTGAAGTGGATATCAACATTCAACTGGTTGGCGCGCAGCCTGCCGGCACCTGGCTCCTGTGTTTTCTCGACGCGGCCCGCGAAGTGATTGATGCGGAACGTGCTGCCGCCATCAACGCTGCGCTGGATGCGCTGGCGGCGGTCAACGCGGGCGAAACCGATCTTTCCGCCTTTTTCGCCGATCTGGACCGCGAACCCCAATTGCCCGATTTTTTGAGACCTTCGACCCCATGAGCTTTGAACTGAAATCCGGCCCCACCTCGCTGGAGCGCCTGCAAACCGCCATCGACCGCATGGTGCAAAAACACGGCTTTACGGCGGTCGACCGCGATTTGCCTCAATTTCCCGGCGGGCTGAGCGTGGTACTGCTCACCGATGATCCGCAGCGCAATCTGGAAGTGCTCGATGCCTGCGTGATCCTGCCGGAAGCCCTGAAGGCGCTGGGTCAGGAAGTGGCGTGCCAAGTGGCTGGCCCGGAGGTGGCTGCCGGGCTGATGAAAGCCTGGGGTGTGGCGCGGGCGCCGTCGGTGGTGTTCTTGCGGGATGGCGAGTATGCGGGCGCTTTGAACGGCATTCGCAACTGGACCGAGTACCGCGACGAAGTCGCACGCTTGCTGTCCGGCCCGGCGCAGCCCAAGCCCATCGGAATTCCCGTCCGTGTCGAATCTGCCCAAGGAGCCTGCTGATGAACCCGTCCACGATGCGTCCCTTCCCGATTTCCGTGGTCGCCATGGGGCCGGGTTCGCAAGGCGATGAAGCGCCGGATTACCTGGCCATGCCGCAGGGCATGAGCACCTTCGAACATCCGCGTTTGCCGGAAAATGCTGCGCCGGAAGCCGTGGACCGCGCACGTCAGTTGCTTGAACAGTTTCTGGCAACGGCGACTGCGCTCGGTTTTGGCGGGGGTGCCCAGCTGGATCTGCTGGCGCAGGATGGCCCGATCCGCGAGGTGATCAACCAGTCGCTCGGTTTCGGCGAAGTCAGTGCGTTCACTTCATCAAGCGAACACTGGCGCGTGCAGGAAACGGCCTTTGCCGGCATCTGGCGTGTGCTCAAGCTGACGGACGATGGCCAGATCGTGGTCGATCGCCTGGAAGCAAATGCCATCCCGGCGGCGCTGACCGACACCATGTTGCAGACCGCGCAGGCCGATCTGCCGGCCCCGGCCTACACAGCCGGTTGCATGAACGCGCCGGCGCTGGTCGAGGAAATCCGCATGCAGGCAGCGGCCTGGCAGCCCGGCAATGCCGCGCATGTGATCAATCTGACCCTGCTGCCGGTCGCTTTACGCCTGGCTGGGTCACCGCGAGGTCTCCCTGCTCTCGCGTGGCTACGGCAATTGCCGCATCACCAGCACGCGCCTGAAAAATGTGTGGTGGGTGCAGTATTTCAACAGCATGGATACGCTGATTCTGAATTCCATCGAAGTCGTCGGCATGCCGGAGGTGGCGCTGGCCAGCGAGGAAGACTTCAGCGATTCGGTCGAACGTCTGGGCGAATATCTGGCCATGATGGGCGAGCCGCTGTGAGCCATCCGCGCTTTGAGGGTTCGGCGCAGGCAGTCGGGCCGGAAGATCGGCTGGAATGCGGCATCTGTTGGTGGGTGTATGACCCGGCCAGCGGCGACGAGGTGCGCGGCATTCCGCCCGGCGTGCCCTTTGCCGAACTGCCCGATGACTGGTGCTGCCCCGGCTGCGATGCACCCCAACACAAGTTCATGCGTCTGGACGGATGAAAATCTGGCAGGACAACCCGTCGACCGCACTTGTCGCCACCTTTGCCGGGATTGCGGCAACCCGCATGCATGGCTTGCCCATCTGCAATCCTCGTCTGGCCGTCGAGGCCTGCGGCTTTCGTCGTGACCCGAACGGGCATTGGTCGGGCGTGATGCTGACGCCGTGGGCGATCAACCTGCTCTGTCTGCCGGGGCAGGCCGAGGGCTGGCCGCCGGTCGCCAGTGGCGGCACCTGTCAGTGGCGCTATCCCTCCGGCGAGTATGAATTCATCGTCGCCGACGAGGCCAGTCTGGGGCCGTATCACCTCTGCTCCCTGTTTTCGCCGGCACTGGAGTTCGAGTCGCAGGATGCCGCGCTGATGACCGCCCTGGCGGCAGCCGAAGCCCTGTTCCGGGCGCCGCTGGAGGCGCCGCAGGACGCCACCCCCGTGGCCACCAGCCGGCGCAGTTTTCTGGGCCTGGGGCGATGAGCGAGGCGGGGCAGCTCCGCGTCAGCGCCCGACTGGCGGATGGGCAGCTGGCGGATATTCAGGTGCAGCTATCGCGGCCGCCGGTGCCCCGCCTGTTTGTCGGGCAGTTGCCGGCTGTCGTCGTCAAAACCGTGCCCTACCTGTATGCCCTCTGCGCTGACGCGCAACGCGCGGTGGCCGCACTGGCGCTGGCAACGGCCGGGGGAGACGCCTTGCCGGCGGCGCCATCGCGGGCCTTGTGGATCGAATGCCTGCACGAACATCTGTGGCGACTCCTGCTCGACTGGCCGCTGGCCCTGGGCGCGGCGCCGGAGCGCGAGGTCTATGCGGCCTGGCGCGCGCTACGGCATACGGCGAAACTGATGCAGGAAACCCGCTATCTGCTTGCCAACGTGCTGGCGCCCTTGAGTGAAAAATGCTTGCGCACCTGGGTTGACCGCAGCGATGACGACACCAGGGTGGCATCGCTGATGCTGGATCCGGCGGGCTGGAGGCTGGCCTGGCGCGAAGCGCGGCGAGTGCTGCCGAACGCACCCTTGTCCGTGGCTGCCGCCTATCGGCAGCGCTTGCACGCTGCGCAGCAGGTGGTCGTGGCGCTGGAAACGGATCTACCCTATCCGCTGCAAGCCGCCGGTGGCGATGGCGAAGCCGTGGCCCAGGCGCTGACCGCGCGCGGCATACTGACGCACGCGGTACGGGTTCAGGACGGGCGGGTGAGCGCCTACCAAGTCGAGGCGCCGACCGACGCTTACTTTGCCGATTCGGCTGCGCTATGCTCCCTGCTCGCCGGTCAGCCGGTGGCTGATGAAGCGTCGGCGCGACTTTGCCTGACGCAAGCCGTGCTGGCGCTCGATCCTTGCGTGCCCTTTACCGTGGAGCTGCTCAATGCATGAAATGTCGCTCGCCGAAGGCGTGCTGCAACTGGTGGAAGACACGGCGCGCCGCGAGGGCGCCAAACGTGTCAAGCTCGTCGTGCTCGAAATCGGGCGCTTGTCGTCGGTGCAGCCGGAGGCGCTCACCTTCTGCTTTGATGTGGTGACACGCAACAGCGTGGCCGAGGGGGCGGCGCTGGAAATTGTGGACGTGCCGGGCGCCGGCTGGTGCATGCAGTGCGCCGCCACGGTGCCCATGGCCGAGTTGTATGGCAGTTGCCCGACCTGCGGCAGTCATCAGGTTCAGCCCACCGGCGGCACCGAGATGCGGGTGCGGGAAATCGAAATCGAATAAAGGAGACAGCGATGTGTACAGTCTGTGGCTGCGGTGCAGGAGAAGTGAAGATCGAAGGCGGGGCGCACGCGCATGCGCATGTGCATGCGGATGGCACGGTGCACGTCCATGCGCACGATCATGATCATGCACACGACCACACGCACGACAGCACGGCACCCGCCGGAGCGCATGCGCACACGCACACCCATGCCGATGGCAGCACCCACAGCCATGATCACGTCCATCAAGGCGAGCACACGCACGATCATCCGCATCATCACGACCACGACCATGGGCATGCAGCGCACGGTGATCTGGACTACGGCAGCGGCCCGGCGCGTGCCCATGTGCCGGGGATGAGCCAGTCGCGCATGGTGCAGATCGAGCAGGACATCCTGTCCAAGAACAATGCCTACGCCACCGCCAACCGCAAGTGGTTCGATTCGCGCGGCATCTTCGCCCTCAATCTGGTCTCCAGCCCCGGCTCGGGCAAAACCACCCTGCTGTGCAAGACCATCGAAGCGCTGAAAGCCACGCTGGCGATCAATGTGGTCGAAGGCGATCAGCAAACCGCCAACGACGCCGAGCGCATTCGCGCCACGGGCGTGCCGGCGCTGCAAATCAATACCGGCAAGGGCTGCCACCTGGACGGCCACATGGTCGGCCACGCGATGGAGCGCCTCAAGCCGGCTGAAGGCTCGCTCTTCCTGATCGAGAACGTGGGCAACCTCGTCTGTCCCGCCGCCTTTGATCTGGGGGAACATCACAAGGTCGCCATCCTGTCCGTCACCGAGGGCGAGGACAAGCCGCTCAAATACCCGGACATGTTTGCCGCCGCCGACGTAATGTTGCTCAACAAGTGCGATCTGCTGCCCTATCTGCAATTCGATGCTGATCTCGCCGAAGCCAATGCCCGCCGGGTCAATCCGGCGCTGAAGGTGATCCGGGTCTCGGCCACCACGGGCGAGGGGCTGGCCGAGTGGCTGGACTGGATCAAGGCCGGTGTTGCCGTGCAGCAAGGCAAACGCGAGGCCACGGTGGATGCGCTGCAACGGCGCATTGTCGAGCTGGAGCAGCAACTGGCGGCCCGGTGAGCGGCGTCCATCTGCGCATACGGGGGCTGGTGCAGGGCGTCGGGTTTCGACCCTACGTCTGGCGGCTGGCGACCGAACTCGGGCTGAATGGCTGGGTGCGCAATGACGGCGCCGGGGTGAGTGTCGCGGTCGATGGCGCGCAGCAGGCAGAATTCCGCCGTCGCCTGCCGCTGGAGATTCCACCGCTGGCGCGCATCGATGCCATCGAACAGGCGACGTGCACGGTCGACGGCTCAGGGTTTGAGATTCTTGAGAGTGTGGCCGGCGACATCGCCTCGGCGATTGGCCCCGATGCCGCGCTCTGTGCGGCCTGCATCGAGGACATATGCGATCCCGCCAGCCGGCGCTGGCGCTACGCCTTCACCACCTGTACGCATTGCGGTCCACGCTACACCGTCAGCGCCGGCCTGCCCTACGACCGGGCCAAAACCAGTCTGGCGCCCTTTGCCCTATGCGCGCCCTGTGCCGCCGAATACCGTGATCCGGTCGACCGGCGCTATCACGCAGAAACCACGGGCTGTCCCGCGTGCGGGCCGCAGTTGCAGTTGCTGGATGGCAAGGGGCAGGCGGTCGACGGCGATCCACTGGCCGAAACGCTGGCCCGTCTGAAGGCGGGCGAGATTGTGGCCATCAAGGGGCTGGGTGGCTTCCATCTGGCCTGTGATGCACGTAACGCCGCCAGTGTGGCCCGGCTGCGCGAACGCAAGACGCGCGAGGCCAAGCCTTTTGCCGTGATGGGGCTGAACCCGGCCTCGCTGGCGGAGATTGCGCTCGTTGATGCAGATGCTGAGGCCGTATTACGCAGCGCAGCCGCACCCATCGTGCTCTGCCCCAAGGGTGCGCTCGACCTGCCCGGTCTGGCACCGGGATTGGGGCGGCTGGGCGTGATGCTGCCGGCCACGCCCCTGCATCTGCTGCTCTGGCACGAAGCCGCAGGACGACCAGCAGGCAGCGCCTGGCTGGGCGAAGCTTCCGACCTGCTGCTGGTGATGACCAGCGCCAACCCGCAGGGCGAACCGCTGGTGATCGGCAACGACGAGGCGCTCGAGCGACTGGCCGGGATCGCCGATGCCTGCCTGATGCACGACCGGGAGATCGTGATCCGCTGCGACGACTCGGTCGTTCAGGTACGCGCTGGTCTGCCGGCCTTCATCCGTCGCGCCCGGGGCTATGTGCCGCTGCCGATCCCGCTGGCCAAGGGCGGCCCCACTGTGCTGGCACTCGGCGGTCATCTGAAAAACACCCTTTGCGTGTTCAAAGGCAAAGAAGCGTTTCTGTCGCAGCACATCGGCAGTCTGGACAACGCGGCGAGCATCGGTTTTCTCGAAGACAGCGTGGCGCATTTGCTGGCCGTTCTTGATGTCCGGCCGGATCTGATTGCCCACGATCTGCATCCG
>JAKLLI010000381.1 GCA_023150195.1 Azonexus sp. | reverse complement strand
GCTCTCAGTTTTAGATCACGCGCAGGCCACTGCCTTCGCGCATTTCCCCGATGATTTTGGCCTCGTCAAAACCTTCGTCGCGGAAGCAGGCCAGCACCGTGTCCACGCAATCCGGCGCGCAGCTGACCAGCAGGCCACCCGCTGTTTGCGGATCGGTCAGCAGCTTTTGCTGCCAGATTTCGCAGCCTTCGGGCAGCGTGACATCGGCGCCATAACTCGCCCAGTTGCGGGTGGAGGCGCCGGTGGCGACACCGGCCTTGACCCAGTCCAGCGCCTCGCTGATCAGCGGCAGGTCGGCAAAATGGACGGTCGCACCGAGCTTGGAGCCACGACAGATTTCCAGCAAATGCCCGGCCAGCCCGAAGCCGGTGACGTCGGTCATGGCATGTACGCCAGCCATTTCCGCCAGTTGCGGGCCGGGCGTGTTCAGGCGGGTGGTCCAGCGCAGCATTTCGGCGTAGCCCTCGGCGGAAAGCTTGCCTTGCTTGAGCGCCGCCGAGAGCACGCCAATGCCCAGCGGCTTGCCCAGAATCAATACATCGCCGGCCTGTGCGGCGGCATTTTTCTTGACCCGGTCGGGATGCACCAGCCCGAGGGCGACCAGCCCGTAAATGGGTTCCACCACGTCAATCGAATGGCCACCGGCCACCGGAATGCCGGCCGCACGGCAGACGCTGGCACCGCCTTCGATGATGCGGCCAATGGTCTCCACCGGCAGCTTGTCCAGCGGCATCCCGACCAGCGCCAGCGCCAGAATCGGCTTGCCGCCCATGGCATAGACATCGGACAGCGCGTTTGTAGCGGCAATGCGCCCGAAATCGTGGGGATCATCGACGATGGGGGTGAAAAAGTCGGTGGTGGCGACCAGGGCCTGCGTGTCGTTGAGGCGGTACACCGCCGCATCGTCCGAGGATTCAATCCCCACCAGCAATTCGGGCGGCACGATGCCGGTGCCGACTTGCGCGAGGATCTGGTTGAGCACGGCAGGAGAAATCTTGCAGCCGCAGCCGCCGCCGTGGGCAAGCTGGGTCAGGCGGAGGGGTGGGGACGTGTCGTTGGCCATGGGTGTGGGCGTGCGGTCGTGAGGCTGCGAAGGATAAAGGAAAAGGGCCATGCGAAGGCAAACGCCTGCTGGGCGCATCGTCTACACTGCACCACTGGCGTGTGGCGGTGGTGCCGACGGGAGACAGAATGGGTGATCGAGCGCAAATAACCGGCGTGTTGCTGGCCGGGGGGCTGGGACGGCGCATGGGCGGTGTGGACAAGGGTTTGCAGGTGCTCAACGGGCTGTCGCTGGCGGCGCATGCTGTGGCACGTTTCGCGCCGCAGGTGGATAGGCTCCTGATCAATGCCAACCGTAATGTCGAGCGTTATGCGGCGCTGGGCTATCCGGTGGTCGCGGATGCCATTCCGGACTTTGCCGGGCCGCTGGCCGGCCTGCATGCGGCGCTGTCTGCCGCCACGACCCCGCTGATCGCGACCGTACCCTGCGATTCGCCCTTTCTGCCGGTCGACCTCGTTTCCCGGCTATTTTCTGCGTTGACCGCAGCGGGGGCGGAGATTGCCGTGGCGCAAACGGGGAATCAGGCGCATCCCGTGTTTTGCCTTTGCCGGCGGGATTTATTGCCACATTTGACGGCCTATCTGGCCGCCGGACAACGGCGTTTTGAGGGCTGGTACGCGAGCCTGAATGCGGTGATGGTGCCCTTCGATGATCAGCCGGAGGCCTTTGAAAACATCAATTCGCCCGAGGAACTGGCGCGCTTTGCTCGACCTTGAGCGACCTCAGCCGGTCAGGCAGGTCAGCAGATAGATGGCGAAAAAAGCCCCGGTGGCCGGGTCGGCGACATCGCCGTCGATGTGCAGGGTGCGTTTCCACGAGAACCAGCCCGGTTCGCCAATACGCAGGCGTGTGTGGCCGCTGCTGTCGACAATGCGGGCGCGCATCGGGCTGAAGCGCCCTCCGTCGATCCGCAAGCAGCCGGGTTGCGGCAGGACAATACGGTGTTGTCTGGGTGCG
>JAKLLI010000380.1 GCA_023150195.1 Azonexus sp. | reverse complement strand
GTTTCCGGCACGCGCTGCACGCGGTGGCCGCCGGATTCGAACTTGAGCCTTGAGTAAGCGCCCGCACCCGCCAGACGGCAGATAATTTCGCGATAGCCGCCCAGTTCCGATTCGCTGGCCGAAAGAATCTCCACTTGCCAGCGCTGGCGTTCAGCGTAGCGCGAGTACATGCGAAACAGATCGCCGGCAAACAGCGCCGATTCATCGCCGCCAGTCCCGGCGCGAATTTCCAGCAGCACGTTGCGTTCGTCGTTGGGGTCCTTGGGCAGCAACAGTTTTTGCAGTTCGACTTCCAGCTCGGGCAGGCGCGCCTTGGCGGCGGCCATTTCCTCTTCGGCAAATTCGCGCATGTCGGGATCGGCGAGCAAGGCCTCGGCCTCGACAATATCCTGCTCGGCCTGGCGGAAGGCGTTGAACTGGATCGCCACCGGCTCCACTTCGGCACGTTCCCGCGACAGCCGGGTGAATTGCGCCATGTCGTTGGCGGCATCCGGCGACGACAGCATGCGATCGATTTCATCGAGGCGATCGACCAGCAGATCAAGTTTCTGGCGAATGGAGGGTTTCATGTCGGGAAAGTCGGTTGACCGTTGTCGGCCTCGGGATGCGCGGGCGAGACAAGCTCAAGACCCGGCGGGCCGAGGTCAATCTCCGGGATGTAGATGAAAAAGTCGCTCAGCCGCGCCCTGCAAGTGCTGGCGTTCGGCGCCCTCGGCGGCATTCAGGGTTTGTGTCGGCGCGTGAAGCAATTTGTTGGTCAACCGCAGGGCCAGCTGTTCCAGCACTTTCTCCGGCGCCTCGCCCTTGGCCAGCAGCTTGTGTGCGTGCTCGAGCTCGTGGCGACGCATACGTTCCGCGCTGTCGCGCAGGGCGCGAATCACCGGCACGGTATCCCGCGCCTGTAACCAGCCCAGAAAATCATCAACGCGCTGGCCAATGATGGCTTCCGCCTCGACCACCGCCGCCTGCCGGGATTCAAGGCCGCTTTCCACCACCTGCGCCAAGTCATCGACGGTGTACAGGAAAATATCGTCCAGTTCGCCGACTTCCTCTTCCACGTCCCGGGGCACGGCAAGGTCGACGATGAACATGGGCCGATGGCGCCGCATCTTGATCGCCCGTTCGGCCATGCCCAGGCCGATGATGGGCAGCGGACTGGCGGTACAGGAAACCACAATGTCGTGCTGGGGCAGATGTTCTGCCAGATCGTCGAGGCGAATCGCCTGACCGCCGTAGCGCTCGGCCAGCGCCCGCCCACGTTCCAGCGTACGGTTGGCGATGGTGACCGCCTTGGGCTGTTGCGCACAGAAATGTGCGGCGCACAGTTCGATCATTTCGCCGGCGCCAATGAAGAGGATGCGCTGCCCCGCCACCGACTCAAAAATCCGCTCGGCCAGATGCACGCCGGCGGCAGCCATGGAGACGATATTGGCACCGATGGCGGTGGTGCTGCGCACTTCCTTGGCCACCGAAAACGCGCGCTGAAAGAGCTTGTGCAGTTGCGTACCCAGCGTTCCCGCCTCTTCCGCCGCACGCACCGCATCCTTCACCTGGCCGAGAATCTGCGGCTCGCCGATCACCATCGAGTCCAGTCCCGAGGCCACGCGGAAGGCGTGGCGGATCGCCGCTGGTTGATCGTGGGTATACAAATAGGGCAGGAGTTCGTCGCGCGTCACCTGATGGTAGGCACTCAGCCAGTCAATCACCGCCTCGGGCGCATCGGCCGAACAGTAAATCTCGGTGCGATTGCAGGTCGAGAGAATCGCCACTTCCCGGGCGACATGTGCACGGGTCAGTTCACTGAGGGCATGCGGCAACTTGTCGGCACCAAAAGCGACGCGCTCGCGAATGGCGAGCGGTGCGGAATGATGGTTGATGCCGAGGGTAAATATCACCGTGAGTCGTGTGAGCGCGAAATTGGGGGGCGATTATAGCATCCGCCCCATCGGCCTTTTCCGGACCTACGCCCAATGCGCCAGTTCCTCACGCACGAAGACGGGCAGCGAGTCGTTTAGAATATCGACCTTCAC
>JAKLLI010000379.1 GCA_023150195.1 Azonexus sp. | reverse complement strand
GGGTACCCCTCCGGGAGAAGCCGGGATTATCCGGAGGCACCCCCATGGTGTCAACAGGTAAAACAAAAAAAGCCGGCAATTTGCCGGCTTTTTTATCCATCCGAAAAATCGGCTTACTTCTGGGAGAGAACCCAAGCAACCAATTTCTTGGCTTCGTCCGGGGTCACATTGTTCGGCGGCATCGGAATGGCGCCCCAAGTACCCTTGCCGCCAGCCTTCACTTTAGCAGCCAGCATGTCCGGCGCAGCTTTGTCGCCCTTGTATTTGGCAGCGACGTCCTTGTAGGACGGGCCAACCAGCTTCTTGTCGACTGCATGGCAGGACATGCAATTCTTGGACTTGGCCAGCGCTTCGTCGGCATGGGCCTGACCGGCCATCACGATGCCTGCAGCGGCCATCATCGCAACGTAAACAGCTTTCATATTCTTGCTCCGTTTGTTGTGGTGGGTGAATCAGTATTAGATGATAAAACCTTTGGTGTTGAGCGCAAACGGTCAAATGCAACAATTTTTTTCATCACGTTTGCGCTCGCGCCGGGAAAACGCCTAGCGATTGCCGCGACGCTGGATCTGACTGACGTCGCGCACAGCGCCCTTGTCGGCCGACGTCGCCATCAGGGCATAAGCCTGCAGTGCCGCAGAGACAACACGCTCCCGCGCCACCGGCTTCCATGCCTGATCACCAAGCGCCTCCATGGCCGCACGACGGGCTGCCAGCATGTCGTCAGAAATCATTAACTGAATGCGACGTGCCGGAATGTCGATTTCGATCCGATCGCCTTCTTCGACCAGGCCGATCGCGCCCCCATCGGCGGCCTCCGGCGACGCATGGCCGATCGACAGCCCGGAAGTCCCCCCGGAAAAACGACCGTCGGTCAGCAGCGCACAGGCCTTGCCCAATCCCATCGATTTCAGATACGAGGTGGGATACAGCATCTCCTGCATCCCCGGTCCGCCCTTCGGCCCTTCGTAGCGAATCACTACCACATCGCCCGCGACGATTTTCCCGCCCAGAATGGCGTCGACCGCAGCATCCTGACTTTCAAACACCCGGGCACGCCCCGAGAACTTCCAGATGGATTCATCGACCCCGGCCGTCTTCACAATACAGCCATCCTCGGCGATGTTGCCGCGCAACACGGCCAGACCACCCTCCTGGGAATAAGCATTCGCCTGATTGCGGATACAGCCCTTGGTCCGATCCAGATCCAGTTCGTTGAAGCGACGATCCTGGGAAAACGCCACTTGCGTCGGCACACCACCCGGCGCTGCCTTGAAAAATTCATGGACCTTGATGTCGTGCTCGCGCACGATATCCCAGCGATCAATCGCCTCGCCCAGCGATTTGGCGTGCACCGTCGGCACCTGGCGATGCAGCAATCCAGCGCGATCCAACTCGCCTAGAATCCCCATGATGCCGCCCGCACGATGAACATCTTCAATGTGGTACTTGTCGGTCATCGGCGCCACCTTGCACAAGCAAGGCACCTTGCGCGAAATGCGATCGATATCCGCCATCGTGAAGTCGACGCCGGCTTCCTGCGCCGCGGCCAGAATGTGCAACACCGTGTTGGTGGAGCCGCCCATGGCCACATCCAGCGTCATAGCATTCTCGAAGGCCTCAAAGGTGGCGATTGAGCGCGGCAGCACCGAAGCATCATCCTGCTCGTAATAGCGGCGGCACAATTCAACTGCCAGACGGCCGGCACTCAGGAACAATTCCTTACGATCCGCGTGCGTCGCCACGACAGTCCCATTCCCCGGCAAGGACAAGCCGAGGGCTTCGGTCAGGCAGTTCATGGAATTCGCGGTAAACATGCCGGAACACGAGCCACAGGTGGGGCAAGCCGAACGCTCCACCTCGTCCAGATCGGCTTGAGACACCGTGTGGTCCGCCGCCTTGACCATGGCATCCACGAGATCGAGATGGACCACCTGCCCCTGAAGCTTCACCTTGCCAGCTTCCATCGGGCCACCGGAGACAAACACCACGGGAATATTCAGGCGCATGGCAGCCATCAACATGCCCGGGG
>JAKLLI010000378.1 GCA_023150195.1 Azonexus sp. | reverse complement strand
TCGCCAGCAGATAAAAATTGAAAAACAGCTTGGACAAGCTGTAGCGCCCGCCGCGCCAGCGGGGTAGCGAGGCGCGGAAGAGGGAACGAACCAGACCCTGGGGGCGCGCCTTGTCGGTGGCCTCGGCGGGCTCAGTTCCAGTCATGCTTGCTGAACAGATAGCCCTTGCTGCGGACGGTCTTGATGCGCGTGGGATTTTCCGGGTCGTCGTTCAGTTTCTTGCGTAGCCGTGAAATTCGGGCATCAATGGAGCGATCCAGGCCATCAAAGCCAATACCGCGCAATTCCTGCAACAAGTCGTCGCGAGACAGTACGTTGCCGGCATGGGATGCAAGCAACCAGAGCAGGTCAAATTCGGCGGTAGTCAGGTCGATCGACTGGCCGTTGAGGCTCGCGGTGCGGGTGGCCTGGCTGATGCGGAACTGGCCGAATACGAGCGACTCCTGATCGCCCGTGGCATCGCCGCCCGTTGGCAGGCGGCGCAAAAGCGCCTTGATGCGGGCGAGCAGAACGCGCGGTTGCACCGGCTTGGCAATGTAATCGTCGGCACCAAGTTCAAGACCTAGAATCTGGTCAAAGTCCTCGTCGCGGGCGGTGAGCATCAGGATCACGCCCCGGTATTGGCTGCGCACGGCCCGGCAAACTTCAAAACCATCCTTGCCGGGCAACATGACGTCGAGAATCACCAAGTCGGGGTGTTCCGTGAGAATGCGGCTCTCGGCCACATCCCCTCGGGGCTCGATATGAACCGTCAGATCGTTGCGGGAAAGGTATTCGGCCGTCAGTTCGGCCAGACGTTCGTCGTCTTCGACTAGCAGGATTCGTGTGCTCATGCGCGCATCTTATCCTCGTGCCTGAGAGCGGTCTATCTTCGCGGTGCGATACGAACTGTCAAACGGTCGACGCTTGCCGCCAGTTAGAATGGCAAGCGTTGTCTCTTTCGGAAACAAGCAATGAACTGGAAACATATCCCGGCGCGCGCCTGGTTTGCCGCGCTTTCCCTTGCCTGCCTTGGTGTGACCGCATTCGGCATCAGCTTGCAACACCTGCTTCATTTGTCCCCCTGCCCGTATTGCATCTTTCAGCGTCTGCTTTATCTGGTGATCGCTGGGCTGGCCTTCTTGGGATTTCTCCTGCCTGCGGGACGCCTGTTGTGGTCGGGCTTGATCGCTCTTGCAGCTCTTGGCGGACTGGGGGTGGCGACATATCAGAGCTGGATGCAGGCGTATCCCGAGCTGGCGCCCGCCTGTGGCTTCAGTAATCCCGATGTGATCGAACGTTTTGTGGATGTGCTGGGCATGCAGTGGCCGAGTCTGTTCCTGGCGACCGGTTTTTGTTCAAGCAAGGAATGGGTGTTCCTCGATTTGTCGATTGCCAATTGGTCGGTGCTGCTCTTTGCCGGCATCCTCGGGCTTGCTGTCCTTCTGATGCGCAAGGGGTTTTGCGGTCGCTAAGGGAAAGCGCCGGCAATAAAAAACCCGCCTGGAGCGGGTTTTTTATTGGGGAAGAAGCTGATTACTTCAGCTTAACTTCCTTGTAGGCCACATGCTTGCGTGCCTTCGGGTCGTACTTCATGAATTCCAGTTTTTCAGGCGTCGTGCGCTTGTTCTTGGAAGTGGTGTAGAAGTGACCGGTACCCGCAGTGGATTCCAGCTTGATCTTTTCGCGACCGCCTTTGCTAGCCATTTTTCAGTCCCTTTCGATTAGATTTCGCCACGGGCGCGCAGGTCGGACAGAACGGCTTCGATGCCCTTCTTGTCGATCACACGCAGACCGGCGTTGGAAACGCGCAGGCGGACAAAGCGGTTTTCGCTTTCAACCCAGAAGCGGCGATACTGCAGGTTCGGCAGGAAGCGGCGCTTCGTTTTGTTATTGGCGTGGGAAACGTTGTTCCCAACCATCGGGCCTTTACCCGTGACTTGGCAGACTCGCGCCATGATGGTGCTCCAGAATTCGCTAGAAGAAAGCCCGCGAGTTTAACCAGAAGCGATTGCTGGATCAAGCCCTTTTTTTCAATTAAATCAGTCCACACTCCGCA
>JAKLLI010000377.1 GCA_023150195.1 Azonexus sp. | reverse complement strand
TCGCCTTTTTTCGCCGAGCCTTCGCTGACGCGCTGGAAGGTTTCTGGGCGCATGAAAATGCTGCCGCTGGCAGTCGCGCTGCGTGCAGTTTCGTTTTTGCTGCCGACGTCCACCATGTGGGCCTGGCCGGCGCTGTCGAAATGGGTCAGTTCAGAGGAGTTCACAGTCGATTACGTTTGGTTACGATGGGCCGGGCTGGGCCCGAAATAGGCTGGGCTATCATAGCACCATGCGATTCCGTCACCGACTAAGCTTCCTTATCCTTGCCGCAACCTTGGCTTGCCCGCCCGGGGTCGCCGCAGATTTGCCCGAACTGGGCGATGTGGCGAGTGGCGAGCTGTCGGTGCAGGCAGAAAAGAAAGTCGGTCAGCAGATCATGCACGAGATCCGTCGCCAGGAATTGAGCTATCTCGATGATCCCGACATTGAGTCCTATCTGAACCAGTTGGGTGGACGCCTTTCGGCCTACAGCGCTGATCCCGGTTATGGCTTTTATTTTTTCGGCATCAACGATCTCAGTATCAACGCGTTTGCGATGCCCGGCGGCTATATTGGGGTTCATACCGGCTTGATCCTGGCGGCCCAGGGTGAGTCCGAACTGGCCGGTGTGCTGGCACACGAAATTTCGCATGTGACGCAGCGGCATCTGGCACGGCAAGTTTTCCAATCGAAGCGGATCGGCATGGCCAGCATGTTGGCCATGGGGCTGGCCTTGCTCGCAGCCAGTTCCAATCCGCAGGCGGCCGGCGCAGCGATCGCCACGTCGCAGGCTGGCGCGATGTCCAGTCAGCTGGCGTTTTCCCGCGACTTTGAACGGGAATCCGATCGCATGGGCTTCGAAATGCTCAACAAGGCTGGTTTTGACCCGCGCGGGATGGCCTTGTTTTTCGAGCGCTTGCAGCAGACAACGCGCTTGTATGAAAACAATGCCGGGGCCTATCTGCAAACCCATCCGCTGACCAGCGAACGCATTGGCGACATGCAGAACCGTGACCAGTTTCTGCCCTATCGGCAGGTACCGGACAGCCTCGATTTTTTGCTGGTCAAGGCACGCCAGCGTGCCATGCAGGGGCGCGCCGATGAGGCAGTTCGACAATTTGCCGATTTACTGGCGGAACGTAAGTTTCAGTCGGAAGCGGCGACCCGCTATGGCTACGCCCTGGCGTTGTCGCGGGCGCAGCAATGGGAGGCTGCGTGGCGAGAGATTGAGGCGGTGCGTGCCTTGCGTCAGTCCTCGGGCCTGATTGAGCACTTGGCGGCAGATATCCGTATCGGCATGGGTGATGCCAAGCGCGGCCTGCAAATTTATCGGGAGGCGATGTTGCGTTATCCGCTGGATCGCTCTTTGGTGTACGGCTTGGGCGCTGCCCTGGTGGGGAGCGGGCAGTTTGCCGATGCACTGCGCTTTGCCGAGTCACAACTGCGGGGCGCGCCGGGTGATGTCCGCTTGCACCGTTTGCGTGCACAAAGCCATGCGGGGATGGGCCATCGCGCCATGCAGCATGCGGCACTGGCGGAGACTTTCGCCTTGCAGGGCGATACGGCGGGGGCATTGAATCAGTTGGACTGGGCGCAGAAGGCCGGTGACGCTAATTTTTATGAGTCCTCGGCAATCGAAGCCCGAGTGCGCGAACTGAAATTGCGACATCTGGATGAACTGAAGGCTAGGGGCAATTCGGGGTAAAATCCAGCATCCGTTTTTCTGCAGACAGACCATGACATTTGATCGCGAACTCGATGTAAAGGGCCTCAATTGCCCGCTGCCCATTTTGCGGACCAAGAAGACCTTGGCCGATATGGAATCTGGCCAGATTCTGCGTGTGATGGCAACGGATCCCGGCTCGCTCAAGGATTTTCCGGCGTTTGCCAAGCAGACCGGTAATGAACTGGTCAGCCAGCTGCCTGACGGTCGTTGACCGCGATTCGCTGGATGCCGCTTTGGCGGAGATGGCTGCGCAGCCGGCGTGGACCGTCATGTCGCTGACGTATGAATTGGGTTATCTGCTCGAGCCAAAATCCGCACCCCAAGGTTGGGCGCCGGACGGTAGCGCCTTGGCGCGATTCTGGCGGTTTCATCGCTGTGACGTCTTGACTGCTGAGGACGCTTCGGCCTGGCTCAAGGCATCGGTGCCGGCAGGGGTTTCCGGGGTGGGCGGCGTGCAACCCGGCATTGCCCGGGCAAATTACCTGACCGCGGTCGACCGCATTCAGGCCCTGATTGCTGCGGGCGATTGCTATCAGGTGAATTACACCTTCCCGCTGGCATTCGAGTGGTTCGGCGCTCCGCTGGGCGTCTATGCGCAGCTACGCCAATGGCAGCCGGTGCGCTATGGCGGGGTGGTGTGCGATAAGGCGTGCGGCATTGTCTCCCTGTCACCGGAATTGTTCGTCGAGCGGCGCGGGGCACATTTGCGGACCCGGCCGATGAAGGGTACGGCGCCGATCGAGGAGGCGCCCGAGGTGTTGCGGCAGTCGCTCAAGAATCGGGCGGAAAACCTGATGATTGTCGATTTGCTGCGCAATGACCTGGGGCGCATTGCGACGCCAGGCAGCGTGCGGGTTGAGCGCCTGTTCGAACTGGAGGATTATCCGACGGTGCGGCAGATGGTTTCCGAAGTCTCCGCGAACGTCGGACAGGCCTCGTTCAGCGCGGTATTGCATGCCTTGTTTCCCTGCGGCTCGATTACCGGGGCACCCAAAATCCGCGCCATGCAAATCATTGGCGAACTCGAACAAGCACCCCGTGCAGGCTATACCGGGGCCTTCGGCTGGATGGCGCCCAACGGCGATTTGCGCTTGAACGTGGCGATTCGTACGCTGGAACTGGCAGCGGATCATGTCGGCAAAATGGGGGTCGGCAGCGGCATCGTCGCGGATTCCGATGGCGCGGACGAATGGCAGGAGTGTCTGTTGAAAGCGGCGTTTTTGCGCCGGGCCGATCCCGCACTGGGCTTGATCGAAACCTTGCGGCGCGAAGCTGG
>JAKLLI010000376.1 GCA_023150195.1 Azonexus sp. | reverse complement strand
GCGCCAGCGCCAAAACGTATTACGACATCGACGACGTCAGTTTCGTGATGCGTGAGCACCCCGGGCGTTTTGCCCTGCTTGGCGGCTCGCGGCTGAACATCATGATTCACGAAACGCCGGTGGCTGCGGTCGACGCGGCGGTCAAGGCAAAATTCCGCGCGCAGGCAGATGCCGTAGTCGCTGCCGGCGCCGTGGGCTTTGGCGAAATTGCCATCCACCATGTTTCGATTCCGGCCATGGGGCCGCAACATGCCTACGAGTCCGTGAGCGGCGATCATCCGCTGCTGCTGCAACTGGCCGATATCGCCGCCGAATTGGACATGCCCATCGACCTGCATTTCGATCTGGTGCCCGAAGACATGCCCCTGCCTCCAGGGCTAAGGCAGAACCCGCTGAATCCGCCGATGCTGGAAGCCAATGTCGACGCCTTCAAGCGCTTTCTCGCCCACAACCCCAAGGCCAAAATCATCTGGTCGCATGTCGGTTTCGAACCCCTGCTCAATCGCCAGCCCAAGCGCGTCGCCGCGCTGCTGGAGGCCTACCCCAACC
Source organism: Azonexus sp. (assembly GCA_023150195.1). Lineage (GTDB taxonomy): Bacteria > Pseudomonadota > Gammaproteobacteria > Burkholderiales > Rhodocyclaceae > Azonexus. The sequence continues at coordinate 1,500 of JAKLLI010000376.1, read as the reverse complement.
TGTACATGAGCTTTCGCCTCAATCGATCCAGCCCCAATCCTGCTGCTGCCATCGATCCGGACGGAAAGCTGAAACCGCAGTGGCTGGAACTGATTCAACGCTACCCAGAGCGCTTCATGCTCGGCAGCGATTCCTTCTACGACCGCACGGGCATCAGCCGGGGGAGCGGGGAGGAAGGCTTGTCCAACCTGCGCACGCTCATTGAGTCGCTGCCAGAACCGACCAGAACGGCGGTGGCCTCGGGGAATGCGGTGAGGCTATATCGGCTCGTGCCGTGATCTGCAGGTTGGGAATGGCTTGTGTCTTGTGCTGACGCCGTGGCGAGTTCCGAGTTTTTTAATACTCCTATGTCATCCAGATGGCGGGCGTGGCGGTAAAATTTCAGGACTGCAGGAATCGGCTAGGTGCGCCAGTGCGATGCCCCGATAAACCCTTCACTTTATCGTCTGATATCCTTCGTTTTTGCGGAAAATTTACAGAAAAAATCTGCCCCGACCACAGACTATCAATCACGTTTCACCGATAAATTTATGAGCAAGCCAGAATCAGTCACTGTGATTTCATCAGATAATTCACCGGCTGGATTCTGGCGCAAAATTGTCGCATTCCTGTACCGTGATATCGGATCCTTCTTGCCAGCAAGAGAAGTGCCTACACCCAAGCCTCAGGATCAACCCCCAACTTTAATCGACCCCGGAAAACTGAAATGTTTGGCTTACCGGCGCGATGTGCTTGACTGGCGCGATGGCTTTCATGCAGACGTGATGCTAACCATGTCAAACCTGTATTGCCAGTTTGTCAGCCGGATAGACTTAGAACTCGATAATCTTTCCATCATCGACAAGTTTTTTCCACGCCCTGCACATGAAGTTTTAGTTGGCACATTTATCCAGAGCGTATGGGTTCCGTTCTATTCATGGATCACCCTGGAAAATGGCAAGCTGTCCTCTCGGGCCAGCAAATGGGGCTTGCAGCAGCTTGATATGGCCTTCAATATCAAAATTTCGGACGCCGAACATTATTCCCTCGGCGACATCTCATTCAAGCGTATAAACCGGGAACAAATCATCTTCAGGCTGGAGGCAATGATGCTTGGTAGCGACGGCATCGCCGGAGCCTACTGTGCGCAAGCGACATATATTGCTAGTCAATTAATAAACAAAAAGAGGTTGCCATGCTGACCAATATTCCCTTCGAAATACCTGCCAATTTGATGTCTGAATATCTGGCTGGCAACGTTGTCCGCTTTGGGACTATCCTCAAAAACGCTAATACTGGTGCAATTGTCGGTCACATGCAGGAGAGCGGCATTGGGCAGGCACTTCTCTCCGCTGTGACCTCGGGGACCCCGTCCCCTTTTTCCTTGGCTATCAATGCGATTAATGTAGGTTCTGGACTGTATACGGCTGTCCAGGTGCGGCAGTTGAAAACCATGATTGAAACGCTTCAATCGCTTCAAGTGGCGACGATAGGGGTCTCACTGGTGGGAGTTGGTGTCAG
>JAKLLI010000375.1 GCA_023150195.1 Azonexus sp. | reverse complement strand
CTAATCGAGGAAGGATTCTCCACGCTGGAAGAAGTGGCGTATGTGCCGCTGGCCGAAATGCTGGAAATCGAAGGGCTGGATGAGGACATCGTCAACGAACTGCGCAATCGTGCGCGCAATGTCTTGTTGACCGAAGCCATCGCCACTGAGGAAAAGCTGGAAAGTGTTTCCGAAGACTTGATTGGCCTCGAAGGGATGACCAAGGAACTGGCCGCGAAGCTGGCCGAACATGATGTCAAGACGCGCGATGATCTCGCCGAACTGGCGGTCGATGAACTGACGGAAATGACCGGCATTGACGAAGAGCGTGCCAAGGAAATCATTCTGAAGGCACGAGCTCACTGGTTCGAGTGAGCAGGGAGGTAGTCACTATGTCTGCAACAACTGTTTCACAATTTGCCGTTGAACTGAAAATGCCGGTTGACGCGCTGCTTGAGCAGCTGGGGCGTGCTGGCGTCGGAAAAACGGGCGGTAGCGATACGCTGACCGATCAGGACAAGAATAGCCTGCTCGATTATCTGCGGCGTTCCCATGGCGAAGACCATCCGAAAACCAAGATTACGCTGACGCGCAAACAAACGTCAGAAATCAAGGCAACCGACTCACATGGTCGTGCCCGTACCGTTCAGGTGGAAGTGCGCAAGAAGCGCGTGCTGGTCAAGCGCGACCTGCCCGAGCATGCGGCGGAAGGCGAGCACTTGCCGGAGGAAGCCCTGGAGCACGAAGCCGAGGCGCTGGATATGCTCGTCGAGCCGGTCACTGAGCCGGTTGTCGAAGTCGTTCCCGAGCCGGAGCCGGTGCTTGAAGTGATGCCGGAGCCGGAAGTGCTTGCGGAACCCGAACCTGAGCCGATGCCTGAGCCTGTAGTTGAAGTCCCGGTCGCTGATGCCGAGCCGGCCAGTGAAACCCCGGCTGTCCGGGTGCTCGATCGCGCTGCCATCATTGGCGAGAAGGAACTGAAGTCCCGCGAAGAAGAGGCACGTCGTCGTGGCCGTTTGCGTGAAATCCAGGAGCGCGAGCTCAAGGAAAAACAGGCGCGCGAAGCCCAATTGGCGCAAATGCGACTCCAGGCCGAGCAAGCCGCTGCTGCCGCCAAGGCCGCCGAGCAAGCCAAGCAGCAGGTGGCTGCACAGGCCAAGGCCGGCGAAGGCGAAAAGGGGACTTTGCACAAGAAAGCCGATGCCCCCAAGAAGGGTGACAAAGGCGGACGTGCTGCGGATGATGGCAAGAAAAAGGCCGGTATCAAAACGCGCGGTGCCGATGGGGCTTCGTCCTGGAAGGACGGGCGTCACGGTCACAAGAAGTCGCACAAGAACGATGACGGTCAGGGGAGCTTCCAGGCGCCGACTGAACCGATCACTCGGGAAGTGCACGTGCCGGAGACCATTTCTGTTGCCGATCTGGCGCACAAAATGGCAGTCAAAGCCATTGAAGTCATCAAGGTGATGATGAAGATGGGCTCCATGGTCACCATCAATCAAGTGCTGGATCAGGAAACTGCGATGATCGTGGTCGAGGAAATGGGCCACAAGGCGGTTGCTGCCAAGCTGGACGATCCCGATGCCTTCCTGGAAGAACACGCCGAGCACAAGGATGTGCCGTTGGAGCATCGCGCCCCGGTGGTGACCGTGATGGGTCACGTCGACCATGGCAAGACCTCGTTGCTGGATTACATCCGTCGTGCCAAGGTGGCTTCCGGTGAAGCCGGTGGCATTACCCAGCACATCGGGGCTTATCACGTGGAAACCGACCGTGGCATGATCACCTTCCTCGATACGCCGGGTCACGAAGCCTTTACGGCGATGCGTGCCCGCGGTGCCAAGGCGACTGATATTGTTGTGCTGGTGGTGGCTGCCGACGATGGCGTGATGCCCCAGACCAAGGAAGCGATTCACCATGCCAAGGCTGCCGGTGTGCCGCTGGTGGTTGCAGTCAACAAGATCGATAAGCCCGATGCCAACCCGGATCGCGTTAAGCAGGAACTGGTTGCCGAAGGCGTGATCCCGGAACGGGTATCGACGAATTGCTGGAAAACATTCTGCTGCAGGCTGAGGTGCTTGAACTGACCGCCCAGAAGGATGCGCCGGCAAAGGGCCTGATCATCGAAGCACGACTCGACAAGGGTCGTGGTGCCGTGGCGACCATGCTGGTACAGTCCGGTACGCTCAAGCGCGGTGATGTGGTGCTGGCTGGACAGGTATTTGGTCGCGTTCGTGCCATGCTGGATGAAAACGGGAAGGCGATCAACGAAGCTGGTCCGTCGATTCCGGTGGAAATCCTCGGTCTGTCCGATGTGCCGGCTGCGGGTGAAGAAGCCATCGTGCTGGCGGATGAAAAGAAGGCGCGTGAAATCGCCTTGTTCCGTCAGGGCAAGTTCCGCGATGTCAAGCTGGCCAAGCAGCAGGCTGCCAAGTTGGAAAACATGTTCCAGCAGATGGAAGAGGGCGAGGTCAAAACTCTGCCGCTCATCGTCAAGGCCGACGTGCAAGGTTCTCAGGAAGCGCTGGTGCAGACGCTGGCCAAGCTGTCCAACGAGGAAGTTCGCGTACAGGTGGTGCACGGTGCTGTCGGTGCGATCAGCGAATCCGACGTCAATCTGGCGCAAGCCTCTGGTGCCGTCATCATCGGCTTCAATATTCGCGCCGATGCCGGTGCGCGCAAGCTGGCCGAAAGCTTCGGCGTCGATATCCGTTACTACAACGTGATCTATGACGCGGTCGACGAGGTCAAGGCGGCACTTTCCGGCATGCTTTCGCCCGAGAAGCGCGAGCAGATCACCGGGATGGTGGAAATCCGTCAGGTCTTCCATGTGTCCAAGGTGGGCGCGATTGCCGGCTGCTATGTGCTGGAAGGGATCGTCAAACGCAATTCGCGGGTCCGGTTGCTGCGCAGCAACGTGGTCCAGTGGGACGGCGAGCTCGATTCGCTCAAGCGCTTCAAGGACGATGTCAAGGAAGTGCGCTCCAATTTCGAGTGCGGTCTCTCTCTGCGTGGCAATAACGACATTCAGGAAGGCGATCAGCTCGAAGTCTATGAAATCCAGGAAGTGGCGCGTTCGCTGTAATGAGAAAGCAGGCGCCGAGAGGATTTCAACGCAGCGACCGGGTCGCGGAGCAAGTGCGCCGCGATCTGGCCGATCTGTTGCGTACCGAATTGAAGGATCCGCGCGTCGGCATGATCAGCTTGACGTCGGTCGAGCTGACGCCCGATTACGCGCATGCCAAGGTCTATTTCACAACACTCAATGCCGATCATCTGCCGGAGATCGAGTTGGGGTTGAAGCGGGCTTCGGGTTTTCTGCGTCGCGAGTTGGGGCGCCGGATTCACATTCATACCCTGCCCGAATTGCACTTCATCTACGATAACTCGCTGGAACGCGGCAGCAGCTTGTCGCAACTGATCGATCAAGCCAATCAGCTGAGCGACCAAACTCCGGAAGATTGATGTCTGTGCAGCCCAGAGTCAAAAAAGCCTGGAAACAGGTTGATGGCGTACTGTTGCTCGATAAACCGGGTGGCATGACTTCCAACGATGCGCTGCAAAAGGCGCGTCGACTGTTTTCCGCAGCCAAGGGCGGGCATACGGGGACGCTGGACCCGATGGCAACAGGTTTGTTGCCGCTGTGCTTTGGTGAAGCTACCAAGTTTTCCGCCGACCTGCTGGATGCGGACAAAACCTATGAAGCGGAATTGACGCTAGGCATCACCACGGATACCGGCGATGCGGAAGGGACGGTGTTGACCCGTGCTTCGGTCAACGTCACGGAAATCGACATTTTGGCCGCTTTGCCGGCGTTGACCGGCGACATTCTGCAAATTCCCCCCATGCATTCCGCGC
>JAKLLI010000374.1 GCA_023150195.1 Azonexus sp. | reverse complement strand
CGGAAGGCGGCCAGCGTGGCATCCGGCACCGTGTTTACCGTGCCCGCGCCGATCAGTTCTTCCACATAAATCACATCGCGGTAAGCCGGATTTTTGGACGAAGTCGACGCCCAGAGCAACATCTGCTGGCGCGCATTGCCGGGCAGGGCAGGGAGGTCCTGCCAGTCGGCAAAGGCTTGGCGTGCCATTGCAATGGCCGTTTTGCCCTGCAGGGCCGGCGGCAACTTGGGATCCAGCAGGCTGTCGAGGCGGCTGATGAACACGCTGGCCACCGAAGCAATACGGTCAACCGGCTGACCGGCGGCAAAACGGCGTTCGATGCCCGCCTGGTAAGCGGCTTGCACGGCGCTCAACTGTCCCGGTGAGAAAATCAGCGTCACATTGACATTGATGCCGTCGGCGATGGCATCGGCAATGGCCGCCAGCCCGGCGGTGGTGGCCGGAATCTTGATCATCGCGTTGGGGCGGTCAATGGCCTGCCACAGGCGACGGGCGGCGGCGAGGGTGCCGGCGGCATCGTGCGCCAGCGTTGGCGAAACTTCAAAGCTGACGAAACCTGCGCGACCTTCGCTCTGTGCGTGCAGCGGCAGGAAAAGGTCGCAGGCCCGTTGCACGTCCGGCAGCACCAGGGTTTCAAAGCGTTGCTCCGCATCCAGCGGCGAAGATTTGAGTTCGGCGGTCGCGGCCTGATAAGCGGCATCGCTGCGAATTGCATTGAAGAAAATGGCCGGATTGGAGGTCACGCCGGCAATGGCGTCATCGGCAATCCAGCGGGCCAGGTCGCCCGAGTCCAAGAGTTGGCGGGAAAGGTTGTCGAGCCAGATCTGCTGGCCGAAACGGGCAATGGCGGCAATGCGGGACATGGTGAGTTCGTCCGTTAACAAAAACCGCAAGTCTAGCAGTCTCCACCAGTTCGGGACATTTATCCCCGATTGGGTCGGACAAGACTGTGGATAAGCTCGGGGTAGCGTCGGCAACGCCTTGTCGCACAAGGAAAAAAATGGCGTGCCTGTTTTTTGTGCAAAGGTGCAGGGAGAGGGGCTTTCGATTTTCGCCGAGCGTGCTGTGGGTGGAAAACCGGCGGTTTATCCCCGTTTGGGTCGAGCAAATCTGTGGACAACTTCGGGATAGTGCGTCTAATGCACTGAGCCGCAAGGGAAATACGGTCTGCGCTCAAAAAATGAGCAAAACCGTTTTGGCATCGTTGCCGACTGGAAAGCGGACGCTGAAACATATAATATATATAAGACTTGCGAGCGGCGGTCCGGGGATGCGTTTGTCGAGAACCATCTGGCTGTCGCCGATGTCGTAGAATATTCATTTCCCCCTAGAGCAACCCTTTTTGAAAGGAAGTCGCCGTGCTTGAAGCCTATCGTGCCCACGTTGCAGAACGTGCTGCCCTCGGTATTCCCCCGCTGCCCCTGTCCAAGCAGCAAACCGCCGAACTGGTCGCCCTGCTGAAGAATCCCCCGGCCGGCGAAGAAGCCGCCCTGGTTGAACTGATTACCTACCGCGTGCCGGCCGGCGTGGATGACGCCGCCAAGGTCAAGGCCGAATTCCTGGCCAAGGTGGCCAAGGGTGAAGAAGCCTGCGCCCTGATCTCCAAGGAAAAAGCCACCGAACTGCTCGGCACCATGCTGGGGGGCTACAACGTCAAGCCGCTGATCGACCTGCTCGGTTGTGCAACCTGCGGTAGCGTGGCTGCCGAAGGCCTGAAGAAGACCCTGCTGGTGTTTGATTACTTCCACGATGTTGCCGAACTGGCCAAGGGCGGCAACGCCAACGCCCAGGCCGTCATGCAATCCTGGGCCGACGCCGAGTGGTTCACCTCGCGTCCGGAAGTCCCGGCTTCGCAAAAGCTGACCGTTTTCAAGGTCACCGGCGAAACCAACACCGACGACCTGTCGCCCGCGCCGGATGCCTGGTCCCGTCCGGACATTCCGCTGCACGCCCTGGCCATGCTCAAGAACCCGCGTCCGGGTATCGAAGCTGACGAGCCGGGTTCGCGTGGCCCGATCAAGCAACTCGAGGGTCTGGCGGCCAAGGGCAACCTGATCGCCTA
>JAKLLI010000373.1 GCA_023150195.1 Azonexus sp. | reverse complement strand
CAACTCCTGATTCAGGAAGCCACGGGTTTCCATGGCCAAGGCTTTGAATTCCGCCGTCGACAATTGATTGGCAAACGCCTGATCCCATCGTGCACCCAAAGCCTTGGAGCGTTGGTCGATCCCGTCCACCAAGGGGCCGGCGACATCAGTTGCATTCAGCACGCGGCAGGCAGCCTGCTCGGTCAGATTGGCCACATAAGCCAAGCGATCTTTGGCATCGGGCAAGGCAGAAACCGTCTTTTCGAGCAGTTTGTCGTAGCCCAATTGTCCAAGCGTGTCATGCAAGGCACGCGCCATATGACCGATTCGGTTAAACACGGCTTCCTGCTTGGGCCAGCTGTCTTGCACAGTACTGGGCACCGCTGTTGCGGCAGATGCTTCCGGCACTCCCTGGGCGGCGGTTTCGGCCGCGATACTGTCAAACAGCGCCTCCAGATCGTCGCTGTCGCCGGAAGCCTCCGCAGCTGCGCTCACGATTGGCTTGGCAGGAGCTGGGGCCGGTGCCGGCTGGAACTCTCCTGCAATGGAGTCGAATAGGGCCTCGAGGTCGTCGGAGTCATTGGTTGCCGTCATTGCTGCTCTCCTAGGCCTGTCCCATTTTTTCAAAAATCTTGTTCAACTTTTCGGACAAGGTGCCAGCGGTGAAGGGCTTGACGATATAGCCGCTGGCACCGGCTTGCGCCGCTGCGATGATGTTTTCCTTTTTTGCTTCCGCCGTAATCATCAATACCGGCAGATGCTTCAGCGTCGGTGTGGCGCGAATGGTCTGCAACAGTGTCAGCCCATCCATGTTGGGCATGTTCCAATCCGTGACCACAAACTCAAAACCACCCCCCTGCAGCTTTTGCAACGCGATGGCACCATCCTCTGCCTCATCGACATTGGTAAAACCCAGCTCTTTCAGCAGATTGCGCACAATACGGCGCATCGTCGAAAAATCGTCTACCACCAGGAAACGTGTTTTGGGATCAGCAGCCATGCAGCACTCCAGTCAGAATTTGTTTATCGCTCGATCAAGGGACGCAGAGTATCTGCGAGCGCTTCGGCGTCGAATTTTGCAACATAGGCGTCCACACCCACGGATTTGCCCATGGCCCGATTCGCCTCGGAAGACAGGGACGAGTGCATCACCACCGGCACCCCGTCAAAGCGCGAATCAGACTTGATGTTTTTGGTCAGCACGTAACCGTCCATTTCAGGCATTTCAGCATCAACCAGAATCAGGCGGATATCTTCCCGAATGTTACGGCCGCTTTGCTGAGCGTGTGCGGCAATCCCTTTGAGGCGCGTCCACGCTTCCAGTCCGTTGGTTGCATGCTTGTGGCGAACCCCGAGTTTGTCCAACACCTCGGAAATTTTTCTACGCGCAACAATGGAGTCGTCAACGAAAAACACGCTGGTATCCGGGTCAACCCGAGCCGGCGTGATATCGACAATCATGGCTTCGCCGAACGCATTGGCCAGAATCTGCTCGACATCAAGAATCGACACGAGGCCGCCATTTTCCAGCTCGATCACGGCGGTAATCAACCCGTGATTGGCGGTCAATACGCTTTCCGGCGCTTTGACCCGCTCCCAGTCCACGCGAATGATGCGATCCACTTCGTGAACCAGAAAACCGAGGGTGCGCTTGGAATATTCCGCCACCATCATGGTTTTACCCAAACCGGACAAGCCCCCGTCCAACTGCAGGAAGGGCGCCAGTGACAACACGGGAATTACGTTGCCACGCAGGGAAATCAAACCTTCCACGCCACGCGGCATGTTGGGCGTTTTGGTGATGTGCGGCGTACGCCCGACCTCGCGCACCTTGAACACGTTGATGCCGAAGATTTCCCGCGTTCCCAGGGAGAACAACAGGATTTCCATCTTGTTGGAACCCGCCAGCCGGGTACGCGCATCAACGCTGTCGAGCAAGTTCTTGTTTTCGACAAGATTCATCGCATCCTCTCCTTTGCGTCAGGCCAGCAAGGGCGCATCGGTCGACACGCCAAGGCGTCGCGCCAGGGTTTCCGACAAACGCTGCGGCTCGAACTTGGGTACGTATTCATCCACCCCCACGGAAGCACCCAGCTTCTGATTCGACATCC
>JAKLLI010000007.1 GCA_023150195.1 Azonexus sp. | reverse complement strand
AACGCGGCGGGTGAAAAATGGTCCAAACAAACGCACGCGCCGGCACTGGATGCTTCACGGGCTGCGCAGAACCTGCATGCGGCGCTCGATTTTCTGGGGCAGTCGCCCCCGGCGGATTTGTGCCGGGCTTCGGTGGCCGAGGTGTGGGCCTGGGCGGTTGCGCATTGGTCGCTGGCGCGGGTGCCGCGTCAGCAGGCACGTCCGGCCCTGTCGCTTACGGCTTGAGCGAGTCCTGATCCGGCGGCTTGTGGCCGCCGTAGCCGGCGAGGCCGATCATCGCCCGGACGGCGGCATAACTGAGCCAGCGCAGCAGGCGCGCATACCAGGGTTGACGTTTCAGGTCGGCGGCCAGCACCTCGCGCGCGCCGTGGCGCATCGCGTCGCGCACGCTGGCCTGAAGTTCGCCAGCAAAGACGGGGTCGGCAACGAAAAGGTTGGCTTCCTTGGCCAGCAGCAAGCTGAAGGGGTCGATATTGGACGAACCGACGGTCGCCCAGCAGCCATCGATGACTGCCACTTTGGCGTGCATGAAGCTTTTTTCGTATTCGAAGATGCGGATGCCGGCGGCCAGCCCGGCGGCGTAGAGGGTTTGGGTGGCGGATTGCAGCAGGGGATGGTCGGTTTTTCCCTGGAGCAGGATGGTGACCTGTACGCCGCGCTGGGCTGCCTGACGCAGGGCGCGGGCGAAGCGGATGCCGGGCAGGAAGTAGGCGTTGGCAATCAGGATGTCGTGCTGCGCCGCATGGATGGCATCGATATAGGCATGCTGGATGTCGTTGCGGTGACGGATGTTGTCGCGAATGCGCAGCATCGCGGCTTGCGTTCCCGCCGGCTGGCAGCACGGGGTCACGAGGGGTTTGAGGCGAAAGCGGCGCTTGAAATTGACCCAAGTGACGATTTCCCACATGCGGCGGGCTGCATGATGAATCTGCGTAAGTACCGGACCCTCGACCTGAACGGCGTAATCGTAATGGGGGCGCATCTCGGCCGGCGCGTTGTTGTCGTCCAGGATATTGATGCCGCCGACAAAGGCAATGCGTCCGTCGATGACCACCAGTTTGCGATGCAGGCGCCGCAGGCGGTGGCGGCGAAAATGGAAGGTGCCGATCTCTGGCCGGTAGAACAGGGTGCGAACCCCGGCGGCAGAAAGGCGGGGCCGGAAATCGCGGGCGAAATTGCGTGCACCGAAGCCGTCGACCGTGACATTCACCGTGACACCGCGCTCGGCAGCGGAACAAAGCGCTGCGGTGACTTCGTGGCCGATCGGGTCGTCGGCGAAGATGTAGCTTTCCAGATAGATTTCGCGCTCGGCGGCGGCAATGGCGGCAAGCAGGGCGGGAAAGTACTGGTGGCCGGAATTGAGCAGTGTCAGCCGGTTGCCCGGCACAAACGCATCAACGTCCATGGCGCGTCAGGTGCGCGGAAAGTGCGGCATGGTCGGAAATCGCCGACCAGGGGGGGCCGTGGTGCACCGCCGTTTGCGCCACGTCAAAGCCGCGGACGTAAATGCGATCCAGGCGGAACATCGGCATCGCCGCAGGAAAGCTGCGCGCCGGTGCCTGACCAGGGGCCGGGCTGAAGGCTTCGCGCAGGCCGAGGCGGCGGGCGAGGTGCGCGCCTGCATGGTTGCGCCAGTCGTTGAAGTCGCCAGCAACGATCAGCGGCGCATCTGGTTCATCCAGACCGTCGAGGTAGTCGGCCAGCGCATCCATCTGCCGTCGCCGGGAGCGTCCGAACAAGGAAAGATGGGCGCACACGCAATGCGCAGCCGGCCCTTCGGGCAGGGCGATACGGCAATGGAGCAGGCCGCGTTTTTCGAACTGCAGGTGGGTGACGTCCTGATTGTGGGCGTGCAGGATGGGGAAGCGCGACAAAATGGCATTGCCGTGATGCCCGTGGTCGTAAATCATGTTGCGACCGTAGGCGGATTCCCAGACCTCATCGGCCAGAAATTCGTGTTGCGGTCGACCGGGCCAATCTGCATGTTTTTCCGCATGCCCGAGGTGCAGGCCCTGCACCTCCTGCAAAAAAAGGATGTCCGGGTTCAGGTGGCGTAGCCGCTCACGTAGCTCATGCACCATCATCCGCCGGTTGAATTGCGAAAACCCCTTGTGGATGTTGTAGGTGGCAATGTGCAGCAGGGGCGGGGTCATGCCGCGCTCAGGAGATGGCCAGCATGCGATCCAGTGTCAGTCGGGCGAACGCCACCTCATGTTCCGGCACCTTGATCTGATTCACCACCTTGCCTTCCACCAGATTTTCCAGCGTCCAGGCGAGGTGCTGTGGATCGATGCGCTGCATGGTCGAGCACATGCAGATGGTGGTGGCCATGAACTGGACGATCTTGTTTTGCGGCAGGACTTCCCTGGCCAGCCGCTCGACCAGATTCAATTCGGTGCCAACCAGCCAGCGCGTACCTTCCGGCGCTTCCTTGATGGTCTTGACGATGTGTTCGGTGGAGCCCACATAATCGGCGGCGGCGCAGACCTCGAAATTGCATTCGGGGTGAGCGATCACTTTGCCCTCCGGGCACTTGGCGCGGAAAGCGTCGATGTGCGACTTCTGGAACATCTGGTGCACCGAGCAATGCCCCTTCCAGAGCAGGATTTTGGCTTTTTTAATCTGGTCGACCGTGAGGCCACCGAGTTCAAGGTCCGGATCCCAGACGACCATTTCATCCATCGGGAAGCCCATCTGGTGGCCGGTCCAGCGGCCCAGGTGTTGATCCGGGAAGAAGAGTACCTTGGGGCGGCGCGCAAAGGCCCACTGGGCAATGGTGCCGGCGTTGGACGAGGTGCACACAATCCCGCCATGTTCGCCACAAAAGGCTTTCAGGTCTGCGGCGGAGTTGATGTAGGTCACAGGCGTGACTTCCGTTTCGGCATCCAGCACGCTGTTCAGCTCGCGCCAGCAGCGTTCCACCTTGGCCAGATTGGCCATGTCCGCCATCGAACAGCCGGCGGCGAGGTCGGGCAGGATGGCAATCTGGTTGGGCGCGGTCATGATGTCCGCGACTTCGGCCATGAAATGGACACCGCAGAAGATCACGTATTCGGCGTCGGTCTGCGAGGCCAGCTTGGACAGCTTGAGCGAATCGCCGGTCAGGTCTGCATGCTGGTAGACGTCGGCGCGCTGGTAATGGTGACCAAGAATGACGGCGCGCTTGCCCAGCTTGGCGCGGGCGGCGCGGATGCGCTCCTGGCAGGCGTCATCGGAGAGGGTGTTGAACGGATCGAAAGAAATGGTCGCGGTTTGCATACGGACTCCGAAAGTGTTGCGGTCGACGCGCTAAAAGTGCGAATTATCCCTGATGCCAGGGGAGTCCGGCATGTCGCCAGCCACCGATGGTATTACGGTGACCCTGGGCATCCTTGTCGCCCTCGAAGCCTTCAAGGACGTTATAACAGTTGGTGAAGCCCGCTTCGATTGCGGCGCTGGCGGCACCGATCGAGCGGACACCGCTGCGGCAGAGAAAAATCACCAAGGCTTCGGGATCGACCTGGCGGCGCAGCTCGGCGGCAAAATTGGGATTGCGCACGCCGCCCGGATATTGATTCCATTCAATCTCCACCGCGCCCGGAACGCGCCCGACCCAGTCCCATTCGGCACGGGTGCGGACATCGACCAGCTTTGCGCCCGGCGCCGTTTGCAACAAGGTGTAGGCTTCGCGCGGCAGCAGTTCGCCCTGATAAGGCCGGTTCAAGGCCGCTGCGCGTGTCCGCGCCACTTCAAGAATTTCGCTGAGCGTTCCCATGGTCGAGCACTGATAAAATCGAGGCCCTACAGTATATGGCAGAGCACATGGCACACGAGCACCCCCCGCAGGTTTCCGTTTCACCGGCCGATCGCAACCGGGCCGCGCAAAAAGCGACCTGGGTCAGCGTGGTGGTCAATCTGGTGCTGACGCTGGCGCAATTGATCGTCGGCTGGCTGGCGCATTCCCAGTCGCTGATCGCTCACGGTCTGCATTCATTTTCCGACTTGCTGTCGGATTTTCTGGTGATCTGGGCCAGCCATCAGAGTGCGGTGCCGGCGGATCGGGCGCATCCCTATGGCCATGGCCGCGTCGAAACGGCAGCGACGCTGGCGCTGGGAACTTCGTTGATCCTGATTGGCGCCGGCATTCTCTGGGAGTCGGGCAAGCATCTGCACGATATGGAAGCTGTGCCCTCGATCGAGATGAGCGCGTTGTGGATTGCCGTGCTGACGGTGGTGGCCAAGGAAGGCTTGTATCGCTACCTGATTCGCGTGGCAGAAAAGCTGCGTTCCCAGTTGTTGACCGCCAATGCCCTGCATACGCGGGCGGATGCGGCGTCGGCGCTGGTGGTCGTGGTCGGGATCGGTGGTGCCTTGCTGGGGTGGCAGTTTCTGGATTTGCTGGCCGCGGCGGTGATGGGATTCATGATCCTGCGTATGGGCGGTAGCCTCGCCTGGGGCGCGATCATGGAACTGATCGACACCGCGCTGGATGAAACCCAGGTGGAACAGATTCGGGCGACCCTGCTGGCAACGCCGGGCGTTCTGGGCTTGCACGAACTGCGGACGCGACGCATGGCGCACCAGGCGCTGGTGGATGCCCACATTCAGGTCGATGCCCGCATTTCCGTGTCGGAAGGTCACCGCATCGCCGAATCGGCGCGTGCCCGCGTGCTGCGGGCCCACGCCGAAGTGCTGGACGTGCTGGTGCACGTTGATCCGGAAGACGATCTGCAGCCGGATGCGGCGGCGGTGCGGCTGCCGGGTCGTGAAGCCTTGATGGCCGAGTTGCATAAGCTGATGCCGGATGTGGCGCTGCTCGATCGTGTGGTCTTGCATTATGTGGAAGGGCGGATCGAGGTGGATCTGATGGTGAGTGCTGGCGACTTTCCCGAGCGTTCCTGCTTGTTGCAGTTGGAACACGACTTGGGTCGCGTGGCGGATGCCATCCCGGGCGTAGGCGAGATTCGCTTGAATTATCGAATTGCACCAAAATAGTGCAATAACGAGTTTTTGTGCACTATGTTTGTGCGCGCGTTCGGCAGTGCGTTTCCTTATGCCCTTGTGGCAAAATGTGAAATGCTGATGACGGTGGATGGCATGTTTTCTGCTAACCCGTTCCTGCCGAGATTTTTCGATTGGTGCCGGATGAACCGGCAATGTGTTTTCTTAGGAGACTGACGCTTATGGCAACCCCGCAAGACGTGATCAACCTGATCAAGGAAAACGACGCAAAGTTCGTCGACTTCCGTTTCACCGATACCCGTGGCAAAGAACAGCACGTCACCGTGCCGGTCTCCGCTTTTGACGAAGACAAGTTTGAAAGCGGCCACGCTTTCGACGGCTCCTCCATCGCTGGCTGGAAGGGCATTCAAGCTTCCGACATGCTGCTGATGCCGGATCCGGCAACGGCTTACATCGATCCGTTTTTCGACGAAACCACCGTCGTGCTGTCCTGCGACGTCGTCGACCCGACCGACGGCCGCGGCTACGACCGTGACCCGCGCTCCATCGCCAAGCGCGCTGAAGCCTACCTGAAGTCCTCCGGCATTGGCGATACCGCCTACTTCGGTCCGGAACCCGAATTCTTCATTTTCGACGGTGTCGAGTGGAACGTCGACATGTCCGGCTGCTCCCTGAAGATCCATTCCGCTGAGGCGGCCTGGAACTCTGGCGAGAAGAACGAAGGCAACGGCGCTTCCGGCCATCGTCCGGGCGTCAAGGGCGGCTACTTCCCGGTTCCCCCGGTCGACAGCCTGCACGACATCCGTTCTGCCATGGTGCTGACCCTGGAAGCCATCGGCTGCCCGGTCGAAGTGCACCATCACGAAGTGGCCAATGCCGGCCAGTGCGAAATCGGTACCGTGTTCAACACCCTGGTCAAGCGTGCCGACCAGACCCAGATGCTGAAGTACGTTGTTCACAACGTGGCTCACCAGTACGGCAAGACCGCCACTTTCATGCCGAAGCCCATCGTTGGCGACAACGGTTCTGGCATGCACGTTCACCAGTCCATCTGGAAGGATGGCAAGAACCTGTTCGCCGGTGACGGCTACGCTGGCCTGTCCGATACGGCCCTGTTCTACATCGGCGGCATCATCAAGCACGCCAAGGCGCTGAACGCGATCACCAATCCGGGTACCAACTCCTACAAGCGTCTGGTCCCGCACTACGAAGCCCCGGTCAAGCTGGCCTACTCCGCCAAGAACCGTTCTGCTTCGATCCGTATCCCGTTCGTTGCCTCGACCAAGGCTCGTCGTATCGAAACCCGTTTCCCGGACCCGATCGCCAATCCGTACCTGTGCTTCTCTGCATTGCTGATGGCCGGTCTGGACGGTATCCAGAACAAGATTCACCCGGGCGATCCGGCTTCCAAGAACCTGTACGATCTGCCGCCGGAAGAAGACGCACAGATCCCGACCGTTTGCGCTTCCCTCGAAGAAGCCCTGGCGGCTCTGGATGCTGACCGCGACTTCCTGACCCGTGGCGGTGTTTTCTCCAACGACTGGATCGATGCTTACATCGCCCTGAAGATGGAAGAAGTTAACAAGGTTCGCATGACGACCCACCCGGTCGAATTCGATCTGTACTACAGCTGCTAATCAGCCGTTGTTCCAAAAGGGCGGGGTTTCCCGCCCTTTTTACGTTTACATTTCTGAACGTCGGGCCATTGTTCGGTAAACTCGGCGGATCAAGAGGATGGACGAAGATGAAACACTGTGTGTTCGCGACACTTCTCGTGCTGGGGGCCGGCCAGGTTTGTGCCCAGACGATTTACAAATGCATTGATGCCAATGGCGGCACCCTGATTTCGAGTACCCGGGTCGACAAGAATTGCAAGGCGATTTCGACTGCGTCGGAAAACACCGCGCCGGTGCCGAGCAGTGGCAGTGCAGCCAGCCCCGGTCGGGCCCGAGTGCTCAGCACCACGCCATCGCCGGCGGGATTCCCTCGAGTGAGTGAGGATGCGCAAAAGTCCAGAGACAACGATCGCCGCATGATTCTGGAGCAGGAAATGACAACTGAGCGTCAGGGTCTGGAGCGTGCTCGCCGCGATCTTGTCGAGCAGGAAGCCATCAAGGCGCCGCAAGGGACGGTGGATCGTCTGGCGCCCTATCGTGACCGGGTTGCCCAGCATGAGCGCAATATTCAGGCGCTGCAAAAGGAACTGGGCAACCTGCGTTAAGCGCTTTTTCCGACCCGATGCCAGGCCGCGTACAGGGCCGGCAAAAATAGCAGGGTGAGGGCGGTGGCGACTAGCAGACCGCCCATGATGGCGACGGCCATCGGCCCGAAGAAATCGTTACGTGAGAGCGGGATCATGGCCAGTACCGCTGCGGCCGCCGTCAGCACGATGGGCCGGAAGCGGCGGACTGTGGCTTCGACAATAGCGAGCCGCCGGGGTTTGCCGCTGGCGAGGTCCTGCTCGATCTGGTCCACCAGAATGATCGAGTTGCGCATGATCATCCCGAACAGCGCAATCGTTCCCAGTAAAGCCATGAAGCCAAACGGCTGATTGAAGATGAGCAGGAAGAGGGCAATCCCGATCAGGCCCAGGGGCGCGGTGAGCAAGACCATGATGACGCGGGAAACGCTCTGCAACTGAATCATCAGGATGGTGATGACTACCAGCAGGAAGATGGGAATGCCGGCCGCGACCGAGGCGGAGCCCTTGCCGGATTCTTCAACCGAGCCACCGGTGGCAATGTGCGTTCCTGTCGGCAGGCCAGCCTGAAGGGCCGAGATTTTGGGCGCCAGCCGCGCGACAACGGTCGCTGGCTGGGTGCTGCCGTAGAGATTGGCGCGAACCGTGATGGTCGGCACGCGATCGCGTCGCCAGATCAGGCCCGGTTCAAACCCGTAGTCGAGGCGGGCGATCTGGGAGAGCGGTACGCTTTTTCCGGTTCGTGTCGAAATGGGAAGATCGGCGAGGGCGGCGACATCCTTGCGGTCATGCGGGTCGCCGCGCAGCACGATATCGATCTGCTTGCTGCCTTCCCGCAGGACGCTGACGTTTTGCCCGTTGAGTGCCAGATTGAGCGAACGCGCGATGTCGCTGTCCGTGATCCCGAGCAGTCGGGTTTTCTCCTGCGCAATCTCGAGGCGAATGGCCTTGGATTGGGCGAACCAGTCGAAATTGACATTGCTCAGTGCCGGGTCGGCGCGCATCACGGCGGCAATGGCTTCCGCACTCGCACGCAGTTGGTCGATGTTGTGCCCGCTTACCCGGTACTGCACCGGGTAGCCGACCGGCGGGCCATTTTCGATCCGTGCGATGTTGGCGCGCACATCGTCGTGGCGGTTTTCGTAGTAATCGATCAGTCGACCGCGCAAGGCTTCGCGCGCAGCCACATCGCGGGTTTCAATCACGAGTTGGCCGACATTGCTGGCCGGTAGCTGTTGATCCAGGCTCAGGAAGTAGCGCGGTGCGCCGCTGCCGATGTAGGCCATGAAGTGGCGGACATCCCCGTGCTGTTGCAGATCCGCCTGCAGCCAGGCTTCCAGCGTACTAACCTCGCGTTCGATGGCATGCAGGGAACTCCCTTCGGGGAGGCGTAGTTCCACGTTCAGTTCGAGTCGCGTGGAATTGGGGAAGAACTGTTTCTGCACTTTGCCCATGCCGACAATGGACAGTGCGAACAGGCAGAGCGTCAGGGCGATAGTCAGCCAGCGGTGATCGACGCAGCGTCCGACCAGTTGCCGGAAGCGGGCGTAAAACGGCGTCGCATAGACATCGTGGTCGTCGTGCTGCCGTGGCTGACGCTGGCGATGCCAGTCGGCCAGCCTGGCAATGCGGGACAGCGGCCAGGGCAGGCTGCGCGGCGCGCGTGGATCGGGCAGGAGTTTGTAGCCCAGCCAGGGAATCGCAATCACGGCCGCCAGCCAGGAAATGATCAGGGCAATGGCGTTGATCTGGAAAAAGGCGAAGGCATATTCCCCCGTGGAGCTTTTGGCCAGGGCAATCGGCAGAAAGCCGGCGACCGTGACCAGCGTGCCGGAAAGCATGGGGCCGGCGGTGCTGGTGTAGGCAAACGAGGCTGCACGGGTGCGTTCCCAGCCTTGCTCCATTTTTACCCACATCATTTCGACCGCGATGATGGCGTCGTCGACCAGCAGGCCCAGTGCCAGCACCAGCGCGCCCAGCGAGACCTTGTGCAAGCCGACGCCAAAGGCATTCATGGCGAGAAAACAGGCGGCCAGGACCAGCGGAATCGAGATGGCCACCACCATCCCGGTGCGTAGCCCCAGGCTGAGGAAGGTAACCAAGAGGACGACGGCCACCGCTTCGGCGAGTGCTTGGACGAAGGCACTGACCGAACGCTTTACCGCATCGGGCTGGCTGGTGGCGCCGTGAATCTCGATGCCGGCGGGTAGATTGGGGCGCAAGGCAGCGAAATGCGCTTCCAGGTGTTTTCCCAGTTGAATGATGTCGCCGCCAGCGGCCATGGAGATGGCAATGCCGATGGCTGGCTGGCCGCCAAAGCGCAAGCGCGGGTTGGGCGGCTCGGCGTAGCCGCGATGAATGTCGGCAATATCGCCCAGGCGCAGCGTGCGGCCGTTGAGGCGGATCAGTACCTCGGCCAGGGCGGCGGGGGAATTGAAGGCGCCGCTGGGTCGGAGCTGGATGCGCGTGCCAGCCGTTTCAAAAAAGCCGGCACCCAGAATGGCATTCTGTTGGGCAATCGTTTGCGCCAGCGTGCTGGGGTCAATGCCGAGCGTCGCCAGTCGCTGGCTCGACAGGTCGATAAACAGTTTCTCGTCCTGCACCCCCAGCAAATCCACCTTGCCCACGTCCGGGATGCTCAGCAGACCGTCGCGAATGCGCTCGGCCAGATCCTTGCGCTGGGCGTCATCCAGCCCTTCTGCGGTCAACGCGTAAATATTGCCAAAAACATCGCCGAATTCATCGTTGAAGTAGGGGCCTTGAATCCCCTCGGGCAGGGTTTGGCGGATATCGCCGATCTTCTTGCGCACTTGATAGAACACATTCGGCATCTCGCGAGGGGGCGTGCTGTCTTTGGCAAAAAACATCACGGTCGACTCGCCCGCGCGGGAATAACTGCTAACGCGGTCGATATGCGGCGTTTCCTGCAGTTTTTTTTCAATCCGTTCGGTCAGTTGCTCTGCCACTTGTTGTGCGGTTGCGCCGGGCCAGAAGGTGCGCACCACCATCAATTTGAAGGTGAAAGGCGGGTCTTCGGCCTGGCTCAGGCGCCCGTAGGCGAAAACGCCCATCAGTGCGATGGCAAACAGGAAGTAGCCGACCAGGGTGCGGTGGTGCAGCGTCCAGTCTGACAGGTTGAAGCGTTGCGTCATGGCTCAGCGCTGTTCGGCCGCCGGTGTGATGCGCTCGGGGTGCACCGTCTCGCCCTCGGTCAGCCGGGTGGTGCCGGCGACCACCAGCATGTCGCCCGCCTGCAGCCCCTGGCGAATCGTGGCATGGGCGCCATCGAATCGGGCGATGTCAACGGCCGTTCGGGTCACCACGTCGCCCTTGACCGTCCACACAAACGGCCCTTGGCCATGATCCAGCACGGCGCCCAGCGGCACGTCGAGGCCCGATGGGGGGAGTCCAAGCACGGTGGCGCTGGCACTCATGCCGAGTTGCAGCGTGTCGGGCGGGTTGATCAGGCGGATGCGCGCGGCGTAGGTGCGGGTGAGTGGATCGGCGACCGGCGTCAATTCGCGCAAGCGACCTTCGATGGCGGTTTTGGGCGTTGCCCAGGCGTTGACCGTGAATGCCTTGGCTGCGCGAATGTCCGCCAGCCGGCTTTCCGGTACGGCGATCAGCATTTCCTTGTCTTCGGGGCGCGCCACCCGAATGACCGGCTGGCCGGCGCTGACAACCTGGCCGGCATCGACCAGTACGGCGCTGACAATCCCGGCGTGATCGCTGCTCAGGGTGCCGTAATTTCCCTGATGAGTGCTGATCTGGTGTTGTGCCCGGGCCTGGTCGACGCGGGCGCGGGCGGCCTGGAGGGCATTTTCCTTGAGGTCGAAGGCCGTCTGGCTGATGAATTTGCGGGCCAGCAGCTCCGCCTGGCGATTCCGTTCGGCCTGTGCTGTGCGCAATTCACTTTCTGCTGCGGCGAGTTGTGCCGCGGCGGCCGCGGTTGCCAGTTTCAGATCGGCGGGGTCGAGTGTCGCCAGCGCCTGGCCGGGCTGGATGGGCATGCCGGGGTCAACGAGGCGGCGGGTGATTTTTCCGCCAACCCGAAAGGCCAGATCGGTTTCATGGCGCGCCCGGATTTCGCCAGGAAAGACGATGCCCTGATCTTGTGCGTTGCCAACAATTTGCACCAATACGGTGCGTTTTGTTGTGCTGGGCGTGTCTGTTTCACGACAGCCGCCCATCATCGTCAAGGCGAGTGCGAGGCCAAGCAGGGCAAGGGGCGGAAAACGCATGGGATTTCGGAAGCAAGGTAAGGCATCGATCATAAAGAAGCGGAAGGCGAGTGGGCAAGTTGAATGTCGATTTTTACATTCAGTCGTTACAATGGGGCGCATGAACGTGACTCATGCCAACTTTGCGGGGCTGGATTTGCTGGCCTCGGCCGTGCTGCTGATTGATGAAAGTCAGCAGATCCGCTATCTCAACTCGTCTGGGGAAAACTTGCTGGCGGTCAGCAGTCGGGTGGTGTTGGGCAAGCGCTTGATCGATATCTGCAGTTTCTCCAGCACGTTGCAGGCGGCGCTGGAGAATGGCCTGAACAACAATTGGGGCTATACCGGGCAGAACATCGCGCTGACTCGCGGGGATGGCGAGACCTTGCATCTGAATTGCACCGTGACGCCCCTGCGTCCGGAGATTGCTGCGGGCATGCGCTTGTTGCTGGAGTTGCAGCCGATTCAGCATCACCTGACGGCGACGCGCGAAGAGCGCTTGCTTGAGCAGCAACAGGCGAGCCGCGAACTGATTCGCAACCTGGCGCATGAAATCAAGAATCCGCTGGGCGGGATTCGCGGTGCGGCCCAGTTGCTTGAACACGAGTTGAGCAATCCCAGCTTCAAGGAATACACGCAAGTCATCATCAAGGAGGCAGATCGCCTGCAGGACTTGATGCAGCGGCTGCTGACGCCGCACCGCGCCATGCTGCCGGCGACCGTCAATATTCACGAAATTCTCGAGCGGGTGCGCAGCTTGCTGCGGGCCGAATTTCCCGGTTCCCTCACCGTTCACCGCGACTACGATACCAGCCTGCCGGAGCTGGTCGGCGACCGTGAGCAATTGATCCAGGCCGTACTGAATATCGCCCGCAATGCGGCGCAAGCCATGGGCGGCGAGGGCGAGATTGTCCTGCGCACGCGCGCGCTGCGTCAGGTCACGCTGGCCAAGAAACGCTATCGGCTGGCAATGGAAATCAAGGTGATCGACAACGGCCCGGGCATCCCGGACAGCATTCGCGAGCGCATGTTCTACCCGCTGGTTTCCGGTCGTGAGGGGGGCAGCGGGCTGGGGCTGACCATCGCGCAGAACTTTATTCAGCATCACCACGGCACCATTGACTGCAACAGCCGTCCCGGGCACACCGTGTTCACGCTGCGCTTGCCGGTGGAAGGTGAGTAAGTGGCTTGTCGGGCCTGAGTCTTGCTAGATGTGATGCATGCAAACGACAAGAAGAGACCGGAACACATGAAACCCGTCTGGATCGTAGATGACGACCGCTCCATCCGCTGGGTGCTGGAAAAGACCCTGTCGCGCGAGGGCATTCCGTTCAAGAGCTACGCCTCGGCCAGCGAGGCAATTTCCCAACTGGAACAGGGCATCGAGCCGCCGCAGGTGCTGATGTCCGACATTCGCATGCCGGGCCAGTCCGGTCTGGAGTTGTTGCAGGAAGTCAAAACCCGTTTCCCCTCGGTGCCGGTCATCATCATGACCGCCTATTCCGATCTGGAAAGTGCGGTCGCGGCCTTCCAGGGCGGCGCCTTCGAATACTTGCCCAAGCCTTTCGATGTGGATCAGGCGGTGGAATTGATCCGTCGGGCGATTGATGAATCAATGCACCAAAGTGGTGCCTCCGAGGAGGAGGGCTTGGTGCCGGAAATTCTTGGCCAGGCGCCCGCCATGCAGGAGGTTTTCCGGGCCATTGGGCGCTTGGCACTTTCGCATGCAACGGTCTTGATTACCGGCGAGTCCGGCTCGGGCAAGGAGTTGGTCGCAAGGGCCTTGCACCGGCATAGCCCGCGGGCGGACAAGCCGTTCATTGCGATCAACACGGCCGCGATTCCCAAAGATCTGCTCGAGTCTGAATTGTTCGGGCATGAGCGGGGCGCCTTTACCGGCGCCCAGGCGCAGCGGCGTGGCCGTTTTGAGCAAGCGGAAGGTGGCACGCTGTTTCTCGATGAAATCGGTGATATGCCGTCCGAGTTGCAGACTCGCTTGCTGCGCGTCCTGTCCGACGGGCATTTCTATCGCGTTGGTGGTCATTCGCCGATCAAGGCCAATGTACGGGTGATTGCCGCGACTCACCAGCATCTCGAGGTGCGGGTCAAGGGCGGTTTGTTCCGTGAGGATTTGTTCCATCGCCTGAATGTGATCCGCATCCGCTTGCCGGCGCTGCGCGAGCGCCGCGAGGATATTCCCTTGTTGGCGCGTCATTTCCTGCAAAAGAGCGCGCGGGAACTTGGGGTAGAAACCAAGCGCCTGTCGGAGCCGGCGCTCAAATACCTCACCGGCCTCGATTTTCAGGGCAATGTGCGGCAACTGGAAAATCTCTGCCATTGGCTGACCGTGATGGCGCCGGGGCAACAGGTGGAGGTTGGCGATCTGCCAGGAGAGTTGCGCGATGCCGCGCCTGCGGCGGTGGCGATGGATTGGGAGAGTGCCCTGGAGGCCGAAGCCGACCGCTTGCTGGCGCAGGGCGTGCCGGACATTCATGGTGTGCTGTCGCAAACCTTTGAGCGGATTTTGATTGCCCGGGCACTAACGCATACCGGTGGCCGGCGGATTGAAGCGGCACAGGCGCTGGGTATTGGCCGCAACACCATTACCCGCAAGATCGCAGAACTCGGTATCGATGGCGGCAAGGAGCTTGCGGGAGAGTAGAATCTCTCTCCATGCCCCTGATAGATCCTCTGCTCCTCAAATCGCGCCTCGGCCCCCTGGCCGGGCGTTTTGATGTGGACGCACTGACCGAATGTGACTCGACCAATAGCGAGTTGATGCGGCGTGCAGCGGCGGGGGCGCCATCGGGTACGGTCATTGTCGCCGACAGCCAGCACGCGGGTCGGGGACGGCGTGGCCGTACGTGGCTGTCCGGTCCGGCAGAGGGCTTGATGTTTTCCCTGCTGTGGCGGCATGTTGGCCCACCGGCCGGGATTGGCGGGCTTTCGCTGGCCGTTGGGGTGGCGCTTGCTGAAGCCTTGACCCGATTGGGTGTCCGTGATGTCTTCCTGAAATGGCCCAACGACCTGCTGCTCCGGCAGGGTGAGGGTTTTGCCAAACTGGGTGGCATTCTGATCGAGCTGGCCTCGGATCGTCGGGGAATGCAGGCCGTGATCGGAATTGGCCTCAATCTCCAGCAGCCTTCCGCCACGCTGCCGCAGGCGACGGCCGGCTTGATCGATGCCCTGCCGCAACTGCCGGAACGCCACGATCTTCTGGCGGCGCTCCTGACTTCCCTGGCCGAGGTACTGGGCCGCTTTGCGGTCGACGGCTTTGCTGCCCTGAAAACCCGCTGGGAGACGTTGCATGCCTGGCAAGGCAAGGCCGTTGAGCTCTCGGCCGGTTCCGGTGAAATGCCTCTGGTTGGCGAATGCGACGGCGTCGATGAGGACGGTGCCTTGCGCTTGTTGACGGCGCAAGGGGTGCAGCGGGTGCTGGCGGGTGACCTGAGTCTGAGGTTGGCATGATCCTGTGCATCGATAGCGGCAATAGTCGGATCAAATGGGCGTGGCTCACGGACGGCCAGTGGTCTGATCCTGGCACTGCGACGCAAGGTGATTTTTCCGCGCTGACGGCGTTGGCCGCAAGCCTCCCCTCGCCGCGGCGTATTTTGCTGGCCAATGTGGCCGGGGACGCGGTTGCCGCATCAATTGTTGACGCGCTGGCGCCGTGGCAGCGCCGCCTCGACGTCGTGCGCAGCGAGGCGGCGGCTTTTGGCGTCATCAATGGCTACCAAAATCCGCAACGTCTGGGTGTTGACCGCTGGTGTGCATTGATTGGCGCGCGCGCCATGTCGCCCACCGCGACCTTGGTCGTGATGGCCGGTACGGCAACCACCATCGATACCCTGACCGCCGACGGGCGCTTTGCCGGCGGCCTCATCCTGCCGGGCCAGCAATTGATGCTGACTGCGTTGGCGCGGGAGACCGCGGCGCTGCCGTTTGCTCAAGGGCAGCATCAGGCCTTGCCGATGTGTACCGAAGACGCCATCGTCAGTGGTGCTATCGAAGCGCAGGTGGGGGCGATTGAACGGGCCTGGGCGCGCTTGCCGGCGACTTCACGGGTTTGCCTGATCTCCGGGGGCAACGCGCCCCTGCTCGTGCCGCACCTGGCCTTACCTTGTCAGTGGGTGGATAACCTGCCGCTGGCGGGGCTCAAGGTGATGGCGGCGTCCGGGCGCATGGCATCGTGATGGAAATTATCCCCGCCAAAGATCTCAAACTGGGCATGTTCGTTGCCGAGCCGGACTGCCCGTGGATGGAGTTGCCCTTCCTGCTTCAGGGTTTTGTCCTGAGCGAGATGGAAGAACTTGAGGTGTTTCGCCAAAAGTGCAAGTTCGTTCAGATCGACCGTAGCCGCTCGCTGGAAGCGCATTATCGGGCGCCCGAAGTAAAAGCCGCCAACAAGGAAGAAAGCAAGCCTCAGGAAAAGGCGTTGGTGGTGGACATGGAGGAAATTCGCAAACCACATCCGGATTTGCTGGCGGTGGCTTCGGTACCACGTAACGAGCGCCGGCGGCGTTTTCTGGATTTTTTGTGCGGCCTTGATGGTGACGGGCGCGATGGCGAACTGGCAACCGAACTGACGCATATCGAGCCGCGTTTCGATGCGCTGGTCGACAATCTGAAGCAGACCTTCAAGCAAGTGCAAGCCGAGCATCCGCTGGATCTGGAAAACGTGCGTGGCGGCGTGGCTGAAGTCGCCGAAAGCTTGCAGCGCAACCCGGACGCCGTGATGTGGTTGCTGCGGCTCAAGAACGTGGATCAGTACAGTTTCGATCACGCGATGGATGTGTCGGTCAATCTGCTGCTGTTTGGCGGCCATGTCGGCTTCCGCGGTCAACGCCTGCTCGATCTGGGTATTGCCGGCATGCTGCAGGATGTCGGAAAAACCCAGTTGTCCAGTGAGCTGTTGGTCAAAAGTGGGGATCTGACGGCAGAGGAGCAGCATCTGGTGCGTTCGCATGTGGCCAGTTCCCTTGAAATTCTGATGTCGCAGCAGAGCCTTTCCAAGGAAATTCTGCTGGTGGTGGCCCGCCATCACGAGCGCTGGGATGGCAGTGGTTATCCGCATGGGCTGGCGATGGATCAGGTCGGGGTCGCGGCCGAAATGTCCGGGCTGGTCGATTCCTTCTGTGCGATGTTACGCAACAAGCCTTAC
>JAKLLI010000006.1 GCA_023150195.1 Azonexus sp. | reverse complement strand
CCGGATGCTGGCAGGCAGACAAGGCGCGCACCACCATGCGCGGCCCGAGATCAGAGCCACCGATGCCGAGGTTGACGACGTCGGTAATGCGTTCGCCGGAAAAACCGCGCCAGTGACCGCGGTGGACGGCTTCGCAGAAATCGGCCATGCGCGCGAGGACGGCACTGACGTCCGCCGGTGCAGCCGGGCCGGCGCGGAGTGCGACGTGGCCGACGGCTCGATGTTCCGTGTGATTGATGGTGTCGCCGGCAAGCATCCTTGCTTTCCAGCGCTCAAGATCAGCCGCTGTGGCCAGTTCGCGGAGCAGGGCTAGCGTTTCGCGCTCAATGCGTTGCTTTGAAAAATCCAGCAGCAACGCGCCGTGACTCAGCGAGAATTTTTCGAAGCGCTCGGCGTCGTTATCGAATAGTTGGCGCAAATGGCGTTGCCCCAAGGCTTCGGCATGAGATTCGAGCGCTTGCCAGGCAGCGGTTTGTCGGGGGCGATAGCGCATGCGGAATTAAACGGCCACCGGTGCCGCGATGTGAGGATGGGGGTCGTAACCTTCGAGACGGAAATCATCGAAGCGGAAGGCGAAGAGGTCATCGATTTCCGGGTTGATCCACATCTTGGGCAAGGTGCGCGGCTGGCGTGCTAATTGCACTTCGGTTTGCGCGAAGTGATTGCTGTAGATGTGGGCGTCGCCAAAGGTGTGGATGAACTCCCCCGGTTGATAGCCGCAAACTTGCGCGAGCATCAGGGTCAACAGGGCATAGGAGGCAATATTGAAGGGCACGCCAAGGAATATGTCCGCGCTGCGCTGATAGAGCTGGCAGGAGAGTTTGCCGTCGGCAACGTAAAACTGGAAGAGGCAGTGGCAAGGCGGTAGCGCCATGTGATCGACGTCGCCCGGGTTCCAGGCAGACACGATGTGGCGGCGTGAGTCCGGATTGTGCTTCAGGCTATGCACCAACTGCGTAATCTGGTCGATGATGCGCCCGTCCGGCGATTCCCAGCGGCGCCATTGTTTTCCGTAAACCGGTCCCAGATCACCATTTTCATCAGCCCATTCGTCCCAGATACGCACGCCGTTGGCTTGCAGGTAGCTGATATTCGTGTCGCCCTGAAGAAACCACAGCAGTTCGTGGATGATGGATTTCAGGTGAAGTTTTTTGGTGGTCAGCACCGGAAAGCCGTCAGCCAGGTCGAATCGCATCTGGTAGCCGAACACGGAGCGGGTGCCAGTGCCTGTGCGGTCGGATTTGTCGCTGCCCTTGGCCATTACGTGGGAAAGCAGATCGAGGTATTGCTGCATGGCGCTCTTGAGTTGAGAGATCAGACCCCGGATTTTACATGCTCTGCGCCGACAGACGGTCTCTACAGTCGTATGTCGATTGGCTTAGAATTCGCCTTGAACTCAAATTCATGAATATGACTGACCTGCAGGCGATCATCGGAGGCGGCTGTGCTGAATAAACTGGCTGGCGTTGGGGGGCTTTTTGCTCAGCGTGATGTTCATCCCCTGGCGGATGCGCGGGAACTGGCGCAAATTATTGCCGCCCTGCCACGTAACCAGCCGCTGAAGGCGCTGGATGAAATTACCGGCTGGCTCGAATCATTACTGGCTGCGGTCGACGTCCCCGCCGAGCGATTTTTTGATGCAGTTCAGGAACTGGAAAAAGCGGCCGCTGCACCCCTGCGCCGGGTGGCCGTGGATTATCTCCATACCTCGCGGCTGGCGCGCAATGAAGAAAAGCGGATGTGGTCGCTCTCGCACAATTGCTGGCGCCTGCTCGGTGAAGCCTATGAAAAGGTAACGCAACAAAACGGGGTCAAGACCGTTGTGCTGGCGGCTGCCTGTGCGGGCATGATTGCTGCGGTGCGCTGCCAGATTCGCTGGGATCAGTACCACTATGGCCCGACGGATCCCCGCTTGTGGGCGCGGATGGGACGTTGTCTGCTGCTGGCAGAGCAGGCCGATTGCGCGGAGCGCGCGGTCCACGCGCCAGACGGAGGCTTTCGCAGTGTTGCTGGCGAATATTTGCATGCGATGGCCTTTCAGGCGGCTTCGGTCGACAGCCTGTTGCCGTCGGAAATCGATCTGGCGGACCATTTGATTGCCCATTTCATCAACGGCTGCGTGATGACCCGCGAAGCTGAGCATGACAGTGTTTATTGGGTCGATCTGGCGCAGCCTCAGGCGCCCTTGCGTCTTGCCCGGATGCCGGCAGAGGCCAATCCCAGCCAGCGGTTTTTCAAGCCGATTCAGGCGGCGGAGTCTTTTCGAGAATTGCTGCAAGGACTGGAACTGGGTCAGGCGTTCCCGGCGGAAATTCCGCTGGGGGCTGCCTTGACCACGCGCCAGATCCTGCCGGTCTTGCATCATCTGGCGGCCTACCTGGCGCCCGTGCCGCCGCAACGTCAGGATGCGCGGCATCAGGTCAAGCACCGGATGGCGGTCTTGCATGGTCTGGTCAATGCTTATGTGGCCTTCTCCGGCGAGTTCGGGGGGAAACCGGCGGGGTTGCAGATCGAGAGCTGGGTGGTGGAAAACGTCAGCCGCGGCGGCATCGGCGCACGCGTCAGTACCGTCGCCAGCGAATGGTTGAAAGTTGGGGTCTTGCTGGCCTTGCAGCCGGAGGGCGGCGACAACTGGCTGCTCGGCTGTGTCCGTCGCTATTTGCGTTACACGGACAACGAGTTGCGCATCGGTGTCGAAACGCTGGCGCGCAGCGCACGTTCGGTCGAGTTGCAACTGGCCTCCGCCGAACGACCTGTCCCCGGCGGGATTCCCGGGTTGCTCCTGATGGATGGCAATGCGGCGGGCGAATGCCGGCTGGTGCTGCCGCTGCATACCTTTGATCCGGCGGACCCGCTGAGTTGCCAGGAAGAGGGGCTAACTGTCCGGTTCGAACCCTTGGCGCTGGTCGAGCAATTCGCTGATTACGAAATTGCCCGTTTCCGTCGCGTAAATCAGGCCTGACTTGCAGGGGGGCGCTGCGCGGATTTTGGTCGGAAGGCGTTGATCACGTCGGTACGGGTCTCGATGTAGGGGCCGCCGATGAGATCGATGCAGTAGGGGACGGCAGCAAAAATGCCGACGTGAACCACGCTGCCATCCTTGGCCCTGACACCTTCCAGGGTTTCGCGAATCGCCTTGGGCTGGCCCGGCAGATTGATGATCAGCGCCTGTTTGCGGATCACCGCCACCTGCCGCGAAAGGATTGCCGTCGGCACAAAATTCAGGCTGATGCGGCGCATCTCTTCGCCAAACCCCGGCATTTCCTTGTCGGCGATCGCCAGCGTGGCTTCTGGTGTCACATCACGCAAAGCGGGGCCGGTGCCACCGGTGGTCAGGACCAGGTGGCAATGTTCACGGTCAACCAGATCGATCAGGGTATTTTCAATCTGCTCGCGCTCATCAGCGATCAGGCGTTCGCAGGCCTGCCAGGGCGTGCTGAGCGCACTGTCCAGCCAGGTTTTGAGGGCGGGAATTCCCTGGTCCTCGTACACGCCGGTCGACGCCCGGTCGCTGATCGATACCAGGCCGACTTTCAAGGATTCACTCATCGCCGGACTCCTCAAGCACGTCTGCCTCGGCGGCGTCCGGCATGCCTTCAAGTTCCTTGAGTATCTGGAAAATGGCACGGAAATTCTTGGGTGGTTTGCCCAGTTCTTTTTCCTTGAGTGCATTCCGGCGCAGCTGGCGTAAATGCTGTAGATCGGCGGCGGACCACTGGGCGGCAATTTCGCCCAGTACGCCTTCGTCTTCCAGCAAGCGCACGCGGAAGCGTTCCAGGCGATGCATGCGGGCGATTTCAGCCGCCGATTCGCCGCGCAAGCGGGCAAGTCCAGCGCGAATCGGCTCATCGTCCACGCTGCGCATCAACTTGCCGATATATTGAAGCTGGCGGCGCCGGGCGCCATGGGCCGTAATTTTCTGGCAATCGCGGATGGCGACCAGCAAATTTTCTGGCAAATCAAGGCGCTTCAACTGGCTGACCGGCAACTCCACGAGCTCCCCGCCGAGGTCGCGCAGCTCGTGCATGACCTCCTTCTGCTTGGTTTTCGAGGGGCGGCCGGTGTCTTCGGTGAAATCTTCGTCTTGCATGGAAACCAATCGGAGGCGGTCAATGGCGGGCTGTTATGATAGCGATTTTCCCGCTCCGACGCCCCTTCCATGTCCGAAACTGCCGCATTTTCCTACGCTTTCGCCACCCTGCAGCAACTCGCCGAGGACGTGCTCAAGCACGCCAGCAACAAGGGGGCGACAGCCTGTGAGGCCGATGTCTCCGAAGGTTTCGGTCAATCGGTGACGGTGCGTTGCGACGAGGTCGAGACCATAGAGTTCAATCGCGACAAGGGCATCGGTATCACCGTCTATGTCGGACAGCGCAAGGGCTACGCCAGTACCTCCGATTTTTCGGCGCAGGCCTTGCGCGAGACGGTCGAGGCGGCCCTGGCCATTGCCCGCTTCACGGCCGAGGACGATTGTGCCGGCCTGGCCGACGCTGCCTTGATGGCCAAGGAGATTCCCGATCTCGATCTCTACCATCCCTGGGCGCTGAGCGTCGAGGAGGCGATCGAGACGGCGCGCCGCTGCGAACAGGCGGCATTCGACGCCAGTCCGCAGGTCAGTAATTCCGAGGGGGCATCGATCTCGACGCAGCAGGCCCATTTTGTCTCGGCCAATAGTCACGGATTCATGGGGGGCTATCCGACCTCGCGCCATTACATTTCCTGTTCCGTGATCGCCGGCGAGCAGGACGCGATGCAGCGTGACGACTGGTACACGACCAACCGCAATGCGGCCCGCCTGGATGCACCGGAGCAGGTCGGGCGTATCGCCGCCGAGCGGGCAGTGGCGCGCCTCGGCGGTAGCAAGGTGAAGACCGGCGAGTTTCCGGTGGTCTTCGAAGCGCCGCTGGCTGGTGGCCTGCTGGGCAGCCTGGTCCATGCGGCGAGTGGCGGGGCGCTGTATCGCAAGGCTTCCTTCCTGCTCGACCAGTTGGGCAAGCCCGTCATGCCCTCCTTCGTGAATATCGTCGAGCGGCCGCATTTGCCGGGTGGCCTAGGCAGTTCGGCATTCGACAACGACGGGGTGGCGACCCGTGATCGCGACGTGGTGCGCGGCGGCATTCTCCAGGGATATTTCCTGAGCGCCTATACGGCACGCAAGCTGGGCATGCAGACGACGGCCAATGCCGGCGGCAGTCATAACTTGATCATCGAGCCTGGCGAGCATGATCTTGCCGGCCTGCTCGCCCGCATGGGACGGGGGGTGCTGGTGACCGAGCTGCTTGGTCATGGCATCAACTATGTCACCGGCGACTATTCGCGCGGCGCCGCAGGCTTCTGGGTCGAGAACGGCCAGATCGTGCATCCGGTCGAGGAGATCACCATCGCCGGCAATCTCCGGAACATGCTGGCCGGTATTGTCGCAGTCGGTAACGATGTTCAGATCCGCGGGACCAAACAGACCGGCTCGATCATGATCGACCGGATGACCATCGCCGGCGAGTGAACGGCCGCACAACTAAGGGTTTTCCTGACTCGCGGCTGACTGCTTTTTGGCTAGAATGAAGAGGCTTGTTCTGGCGTTCCCACAAATTTCCGAAGGAGACAAAATGCAACGTCGCGATTTTCTGAAAAAAGCTTCCATCGGTGCCGCTGCCGGCGCCGCAACCACCCTGGCCGCCCCGGCCATTGCCGCTGAACTGCCGAGCATCAAGTGGCGCCTGACCTCTTCCTTCCCGAAGAGCCTGGACACCATCTACGGCGGCGCCGACGTGCTGGCCAACCGCCTGCGTGAAATGACCGGCGGCAAGTTCGACATCCGCGTCTTCCCGGGCGGCGAGATCGTTCCCGGCCTGCAGGCCCTCGATGCCGTGCAACAGGGTACGGTCGAAGTCTGCCATACCTGCTCGTACTACTATGTGGGCAAGGACAAGACCTTCGGCTTCGGCACCTCCGTGCCGTTCGGCATGAACGCTCGCCAGCAGAATGCCTGGATCTACTACGGTGGTGGCCAGAAGCTACTTGACGAGTTCTACGCCAACTACAACGTCGTCTCCTTCGCCGGCGGCAACACCGGCACCCAGATGGGCGGCTGGTGGCGCAAGGAAGTGAAGACCCTGGCTGACCTCAAGGGCGTCAAGATGCGGATCGCGGGCCTCGGCGGCACCGTCTTCTCCGAACTGGGCGTCGTGCCGCAGCAGATCGCTGGTGGCGACATCTACCCGGCGCTGGAAAAAGGCACCATCGACGCCGCCGAATGGGTTGGCCCGTTCGACGACGAAAAGCTGGGCTTCTACAAGGTTGCCAAGAACTACTACTACCCGGGCTTCTGGGAATCCGGCCCGACCATCCACTTCTTCGTGAACAAGAAGGAATGGGACAAGCTGCCGAAGGAATACCAGGCTGCCTTCCAGGCCGCTGCGTACGAAGCCAACGTGACGATGATGGCCGAATACGACCACAAGAACCCGATCGCCCTGTCCAAGCTGCTGCAGAGCGGTGTCAAGCTGCAGTCCTTCTCCGACGAAATTCTCGGCGCGGCCTACAAAGCTACCCAGCAGGTTTACGCCGACGAGTCGGCCAAGAACCCGGCCTTCAAGAAGATCTATACCGAGTGGGAAAAGTACCGCAAGACGCAGAACGCCTGGTTCAGCGTGGCGGAAATGCGCATGGACCGCTTCCTGCAGACGCACAAGTAAGCAGTCTGTTCAGCCGGGATTCCGGCCCCAAGAAAACCCGCGAGAAGTTTCGCGGGTTTTTTGTTGCTGTCTTTGCCTCAGTTTTCCAGCAGGCTACGCAGCATCCAGGCGTTCTTCTCGTGAATCTGCATGCGCTGGGTGAGCAGGTCGGCAGTCGGTTCGTCGCCCACCTTGTCCACCAGCGGGAAGATGCCGCGTGCCGTCTTGACTACGGCCTCCTGGCCGGCAACCAGTTGCCGGATCATCTCTTCGGCCGTGAGTTTGCCTTCGCTTTCCTTGATCACCGTGAGCTTGGCGAACTCGCGGAAAGTGCCGGGTGCCTGCACGCCGAGGGCGCGGATGCGTTCGGCGATAAGGTCGAGGGCGTTCCACAGTTCGGTGTACTGGTCCATGAACATCACGTGCAGCGTGTTGAACATCGGCCCGGTCACGTTCCAGTGGAAATTGTGGGTTTTCAGGTACAGCGTGAACGAGTCGGCGAGCAGGTGGGACAACCCGTCGGCAATTTTTTCGCGGTCCTTTTTGCTGATTCCAATGTCCATGACGGTCTCCTAAAACAGTGGGTTCATGCTTGTATTGTGCGCCGGCGCTCGCGCTGCCGCCAATGATCAACGCCGATGGCGATCATAGCCCTGCTTCATGGCGAAAAAAAAGCGGGGCCGAAGCCCCGCTGAGTTGGGTTCCATGTCGATGGAGATTTACTTGTTCTCGCTTTGCAGATTCTTCAGCAGGCCGGCTGCCGAATCTTCGGTCGGTGCCTGCGTGGCATCGCCATCCTGCATCATCGTGCTGAGGTCGACATCGCCCTGTTGCTCCAGGCGCGCCTTCTCGGCCGGATCGCCGTAGCTGACGATGTTCGGGAAGATGATGATCAGCGCGACCATGATGATCTGGATGCAGACGAAGGGGATGGCGCCCCAGTAGATGTCCGTCGTCTTGATCGAGGCCGGGGCGACCGAGCGCAGGTAGAACAGCGCGAAGCCGAACGGCGGGTGCATGAACGAGGTCTGCATGTTGACCGCGAGCAGCACGCCGAACCAGATCAGGTCGATGCCCAGCTTGTCCGCCACCGGCGCCAGCAGCGGCACGATGATGAAGGACAGTTCGAAGAAGTCGAGGAAGAAGGCAAGCAGGAAGACCAGGATGTTGACCACGATCAGGAAGCCCATCTGGCCACCCGGCAGCGAGAGGAGCAGGTGCTCGACCCACAGGTCGCCGTTGACCGCCCGGAAGACCAGACCGAACACAGTGGAGCCGACCAGGATGAAGATCACGAAGGAGGACAGCTTGCCGGTGGTTTCCATGGCCTGCTTGAGCAGCTTCCACGA
The DNA here is from genome assembly GCA_023150195.1 of Azonexus sp. Lineage (GTDB taxonomy): Bacteria > Pseudomonadota > Gammaproteobacteria > Burkholderiales > Rhodocyclaceae > Azonexus. The sequence continues at coordinate 8,602 of JAKLLI010000006.1, read as the reverse complement.
CAGGCGCTGGCGGGCGATGGCGAGGATCAGGGCGCCGGCCGCACCCATCGCGCCGCCTTCGGTCGGCGTCGCGATGCCGAGGAAGATGGTGCCCAGGACGAGGAAGATCAGCAGCAGCGGCGGCACCATGGTGGTGATGACGCGCAGCAGCAGCTTCAAGCCACGCAGGGTGCGGGCTTCCGGCGGCAGGGCCGGAGCCGTATTCGGCTTGATGATGGTGAGCAGCGCAACATAGCCGACATACAGGCCGGTCAGGACCAGGCCCGGGATCATGGCGCCTTCGTACATGTCACCGACCGACTTGCCGAGCTGGTCGGCCATGATGATCAGCACCAGCGACGGCGGAATGATCTGCGCGAGCGTGCCGGAGGCGGCGATGACGCCGGCGGCCAGACGTTTGTCGTAGCCGTAACGCAGCATGATGGGCAGCGAGATCAGTCCCATCGAGATCACCGAGGCGGCGACCACGCCGGTCGTCGCCGCAAGCAGGGCACCAACGAAGATCACGGCGTAGGCCAGGCCGCCGCGCATCGGGCCGAACAGCTGGCCGATGGTGTCGAGCAGGTCTTCAGCCATGCCGGATCGTTCGAGGACCAGGCCCATGAAGGTGAAGAAGGGGATGGCCAGCAGTGTGTCGTTGGCCATGATGCCGAAGATGCGTTCCGGCAGGGCCTGGAACAGGGCCGGCGTGAGCAGGCCGAGTTCGATGCCGATCAGGCCGAAGACGATGCCGTTGGCGGCCAGCGCGAAGGCGACCGGGTAGCCGAAGAGCAGGAACACGACGAGGGCACCGAACATCAGCGGTGCCATGTTGGCAATGATGAACTCCGCCATTATTTGGCCTCCTTGGCTTTGGCTGCGGCGATGGCGGCGGCCAGTTCTTCTTCGGCACTCGGGCCTTTTTCCTTGCTGTTGGGGTCGCCGATCAGGCCCATCAGGAAAGCGACGCGCTTGATCAGTTCGGAAACGCCCTGCAGGGCGAGCAGCGTAAAGCCGATGGGCAGCAGGATTTTTACCGGCCAGCGGATCAGGCCACCGGCGTTGGCCGAGTACTCGTTGATCTTGTAGGACTCGGCAACCAGCGGTATCGAGAGGTAGAGCACCAGGACGACCATCGGCAGCAGGAAAAACAGGGTGCCGATGATGTCGATCACCGCCAGACCGCGCGGCGACAGTTTGCCGGACAGCACGTCGATGCGGACGTGTTCATTTTTTTGCAGCGTGTACGGTGAGCAGAGCAGGAAGACGGCGGCAAACAGATACCACTGGATTTCCAGCATGCCGTTGGAGCTGTCATTGAATACGAAGCGATAGCTGGCGTTGCCGGCGCTGATCACGGCCATGATCAGGACCAGCCAGAATGCGCCTTTGCCGACGCGTTCGTTGAGCCAGTCGATCAGCTGCGAGAGCTTGAGCAGAAGGGTCACGAAAAGTTCTCCTCGGTTGATAGAATTCCCGGCTTCTAACAGGCCGGGGTGAATGAATTTCCCAGTGGCCCAATTTACAGCGAAGGGTATAGGCGGAAAATGGTGGAAATCCCTACATCCCCGGTTACGCGCATCTGCCTGGTGCGCCATGGCGAAACGGAATGGAACGCCGAGCGGCGCATTCAGGGGCAGATCGATATCGGCCTCAATGCCACCGGTTGCCGGCAAGCGGTGGCGGCCGGCCGCTGGCTGAAGCAGGCCGATATTGCGGCGCTCTACAGCAGTGATCTCAAGCGCGCGTGGACAACCGCGCTGGCCATCGGTGCCGAGATCGGCCTGGCGCCCGTGCCGGCGCCGGACATGCGGGAGCGGCGCTATGGCGTGTTCGAGGGGCTGACCTACGACGAGGCCAGGATGAAGCACCCGGCCGGCTATGCGGCTTTCGAGGGGCGCAATGCCGACTACGATTTCGAGAACGGGGAAAGCTTGCGTGCCATGTTCGAGCGCGTGACCGGCAAACTGCAGGCCATTGCCGCGGCCCATCCCGGGCGCAACGTGGTGGTGGTGCTGCATGGCGGCGTGCTCGATATCATCAACCGTTTCGTACGCGGCAATTCGCTCGAAACACCGCGCGACTTCCTGATTCCCAATGCCGGAATCAACTGGATTTCCATGGCTGGCGACACGTGGCATCTCGATACCTGGGGCGAAACCGGGCACCTGGAGCCGGGCGCCCTTGACGAACTGCCTTCGTGATAAAATCTTCCCCCTTTTCTTCAATGGCTTGAGGCTAATCCCATGTTTTCCGCGAAAGACACCCTGGCAAAAGTTGACCCTGAACTCTGGAAGGCAGTCGAAGCCGAAAACCAGCGTCAGGAAGAGCACATCGAACTGATCGCCTCCGAAAACTACGTGAGCAAGGCTGTCATGGAAGCGCAAGGCTCCCAGCTCACCAACAAGTACGCCGAAGGCTATCCGGGCAAGCGTTATTACGGCGGTTGCGAACACGTGGATGTGGCGGAGCAGATCGCGATCGATCGCATCAAGGCCCTGTTTGGCGCTGATGCCGCCAATGTCCAGCCGAACTCCGGTTCGCAGGCCAACCAGGCCGTGCTGATGGCTTTCTGCAAGCCGGGCGACACCATCATGGGCATGAGCCTGGCCGAAGGCGGTCACCTGACCCATGGCATGCCGCTGAACATGTCTGGCAAGTGGTTCAACGTCGTCTCCTACGGCCTGAACGAAAAGGAAGAAATCGACTACGACAAGATGGAAGCGCTGGCGCGTGAGCACAAGCCGCGCCTGATCGTCGCTGGGGCCTCTGCCTATGCCCTGCGTATCGACTTCGAGCGTTTTGCCAAGATTGCCAAGGAAGTCGGCGCGATTTTCTGGGTCGACATGGCGCACTACGCTGGCCTGATCGCTGCCGGTTTCTACCCGAACCCGGTGCCTTTTGCCGATGTCGTGACCACCACCACCCACAAGACCCTGCGCGGCCCGCGCGGCGGTGTCGTGCTGATGAAGGCCGAGCACGAAAAGGCCATTAATTCCGCGATTTTCCCGGGATTGCAAGGTGGACCGCTGATGCACGTGATTGCCGCCAAGGCGGTGGCGTTCAAGGAAGCTGCGACGCCGGAGTTCAAGAACTATCAGGAGCAGGTCATCAACAACGCTCGCGTCATGGCCAAGGTGCTGGGCGAAGAGCGCGGTCTGCGCATCGTCTCCGGCCGCACCGAAAGCCACGTGTTCCTGGTCGATCTGCGCGCCAAGAACCTGACCGGCAAGGAAGCCGAAGCAGCACTGGGCAATGCGCACATCACGGTGAACAAGAATGGCATCCCGAACGACCCGCAAAAGCCGTTCGTGACCTCGGGTATCCGTATCGGTTCGCCGGCCATGACGACCCGTGGTTTTACCGAGATCGAAGCCGAGCAGATTGCTCACCTGATCGCCGACGTGCTCGACGCACCGAATGACGAAGCCGTTGCCGCCACCGTTCGCGAGAAGGTGTCTGCACTGTGCAAGCGTTTCCCGGTTTACGGCGCGTAAGCCGGCGTGAAGTGCCCTTTCTGCGGCCATGACGAAACCGGGGTGGTCGACACCCGGGTTTCCGAAGAGGGCGACATTGTTCGTCGCCGCAGAAAGTGTTCCGCCTGCGACAAACGTTTCACGACGTATGAGCGGGCCGAAATCCAGTTGCCGCAGGTCGTCAAGAAAAATGGCCTGCGCGCGGATTTCAACCGGACCAAGTTGCGCGCCAGCCTGGAGCTGGCCTTGCGCAAGCGTCCGGTCTCCATCGAATCGGTGGATGCGGCCATCGCCGATATCGAGGAGAAGCTGCTCACCGCTGGCGAGCGTGAAGTCAGTACGCAGCAACTCGGCGAACTGGTCATGCGCGAGCTGAAAAAGCTCGACAAGGTGGCCTACATCCGCTTTGCCTCCGTCTATCGAAACTTCGAGGACGTTGATGCCTTCTCCAAATTGATCAAGGAAGTCTCGCCGACTTCGCGCAAAAAATGAGTTTTTCTGCCGTCGACCACGGCATGATGGCGCGCGCACTGCGATTGGCCGAACAAGGGCTGTGGACCACGTCGCCGAATCCGCGTGTGGGTTGCGTGTTGGTGCGCGATGGCGAGGTGGTCGGTGAAGGCTGGCACGCCAAGGCCGGCGAGCCCCATGCGGAAGTCCATGCCCTGCGCGCGGCGGGCGACAAGGCGCGCGGCGCAACCGCGTATGTGACGCTGGAGCCGTGCAGCCATTTCGGGCGCACGCCGCCCTGTGCCGAAGCCCTGATCGCGGCGGGGGTCGGTCGCGTGCTTGCGGCAATGACGGACCCTAATCCCTTGGTCGCCGGGCGTGGCCTGGAAAAACTGCGTTTGGCGGGTATCGAGACGGCGAGCGGCTTGCTTGAGGTGGAGGCGCGCGAGCTCAATATCGGCTTTGTCTCACGCATGACGCGCGGCCGTCCCTGGCTGCGCTTGAAGGCGGCGGCCAGTCTGGATGGCAAAACTGCATTGAACAATGGCCTCAGCCAGTGGATTACCGGCCCGGAGGCGCGGCGCGATGGGCATCGCTGGCGTGCACGGGCCTGCGCCATCCTGACCGGTATCGGCACGGTGCGTGATGATGATCCGGCGTTGACGGTGCGTGAGGTGGTGACGTCGCGTCAGCCCTTGCGGGTGATTGTCGATAGTCGGCTGGAAACGCCACCCGCTGCCCGCATTTTACAAGGGGGCGGGGTCCTGATCGCTGCCGCGGTCGACGATCCGGAAAAAGCCGCATTACTGCGGTCGACCGGTGCCGAGATCCTGTTTTTGCCGAATGCAGATGGCAAGGTGGATTTGCGCGATCTGATGATTGCGCTGGGGCTGCGCGGCATCAACGAGGTCCATGCGGAAGCGGGGTTCAAGCTGAATGGCTCCTTGCTGCGCGAGGGCCTCGTAGACGAACTCCTGCTTTATCTGGCCCCTTGCCTGATCGGTGATCAGGCCTCAGGCTTGTTCAATTTGCCTGAGCTGACGACCTTGTCTGGCAAACGAAACCTGCAGATTCGCGACCTTCGCCAGCTTGGTTCAGATATTCGCCTGATCGCACGGCCGAGCTAGCGCTGCACACCGGGCAAGCGGCATCCTGGCGAAATTTGATGGTGCGCCAGTTCATGCTCAGTGCATCCAGCAGCAGCAGGCGACCGCTCAGCGACTCGCCAATCCCCGCGGCGAGTTTAAGGGCTTCGGCTGCCTGCATCGTGCCGATGATGCCGGTCAGCGGTGCGAAGACGCCCATGACCGCGCAGCGCACTTCTTCCACATCCTCCGCTTCCGGAAACAGGCAGTGATAGCACGGCGCATCGTTCTGGCGCAGGTCATAGACGCTGATCTGTCCGTCAAAGCGAATGGCCGCGCCGGACACCAGCGGTTTGCGGTGATGCACGCAGGCGCGATTGATGGCATGCCGGGTGGCAAAGTTGTCGCTGCAATCGAGGACGATGTCGGCAGACGCCACCAGGCGATCCAAGTCGGTACCAGCAAGCCGTTTTTGAACAGGAACCAGGTTGACCGCAGGATTGATGGCGGCGATGGCAGTTTGCCCGGAAACGACCTTGGGCTGCCCAACTCGGCTCTCGCAATGCAGGATCTGCCGTTGCAGGTTGGTGAAATCGACCGTGTCATCATCGACCAGCGTCAGGGTGCCAATACCGGCTGAGGCAAGATACATGGCCGCCGGCGAGCCCAGCCCGCCGGCGCCGATGACCAGCGCGTGGGTATCCAGAATGCGCGTCTGGCCTTCAATACCCAGCGCATCGAGCAGGATGTGCCGGCTGTAACGCAGCAGTTGCTCGTCAGTCACTTGTACTCGCGCCACTCCGGCGGGGTGTCGTCATGGTCGCCGTGGGGGCGGTGTTCCCAGGCTTTGACGTAGGCCTCCTGTTCGGAACGCTTGAGCCGTTTTTCCGGCGCGGTCATGTTGTGCAGCTGGGTGTCCTCGACGTAATAGATCAGCGCACGCGTCAGCTTGGTCATCAGCGTATTGTCGAGGTGGTAGCCCTTGTCGATCAGGTGCTCGTCAAGTTCACGCAGCGTGTGCTGTTGCAGGTCGTAACTGACACCGACCGAGCGCTTTTCGAACTTGGGCTCGACACCGACCTCGTCCAGGCGCTGCAGATCACTCGCCGCTTCCGGGACTTGCCCGGGCGGGAATTTCGAGAAGAGGATTTCTCTTTTCTTGTTGAGGTCTGCGCCTGACATGGTCCCCTCGCTGACGAACTTAGCGTGACTTATTCTGCATGATCTGCAAACCTTTGAGAAGGTTCAGCGCCTGCTGGTACTGATAGTCGTCCTTGCTGGCATATTCGAGGCGAGCGGGCAGCGGTTCTTCCTCATCGCGTCCTTCCTTGCCGTTTTTGCCATTCCCCTTGCTGGCGGGCTTGGCATCGGATTTTGCGGCTTCACGGTCGCGGTCGTTTTCCAGATGCCGATCGAGATCGGCTTCGCGGACCCGCGCGATCGGGCTGCTGCCGTTCGGGCTTTCTTCCACCACGATATCCGGCGTGATCCCCTTGGCCTGAATGGAGCGGCCTTCCGGCGTGTAATAGCGGGCCGTGGTCAGCTTGATGGCCGCGTTGCCCGGGAGGGGCAGGACGGATTGCACCGAGCCTTTGCCAAACGTCTGGGTGCCGACAATGATCGCGCGTTTGTGATCCTGCAGGGCGCCGGCAACGATTTCGGAAGCGGAGGCGGAGCCGCCATTCACCAGCACCACCATGGGCACTTTCTTGACGCCCACCGGCAAGGTGACCAGTGGGTCTTCTTTGCTGCCGCGCAGGTAATCGCGGCTGCGGGCCAGGAATTCCTGATGCGCGTCCGGCGTTCTGCCGTCGGTGGAAACGACTTTGACATCGGCCGGCAGGAAGGCGGCGGAAACGCCGATGGCGCCGTTGAGGAGGCCGCCCGGATCGTTACGTAGATCCAGCACCAGTCCCTTGAGGTCGCCATCCTTGTACAACTTGCCTAGATGCCGAGCGAGGTCGGCAATGGTGTTTTCCTGGAATTGCGTCACCCGAATCCAGCCGTAGCCGGCTTCGGTGATCTTGGATTTGACACTCTGGACCTTGATGACTTCGCGGACCAGGGTGATTTCGAGCGGTTTGGCCTCGCCCTTGCGCAGTACCCCCAGCTTGATTGCCGTCTTGGGTTTGCCGCGCATTTTCTTCACGGCTTCGTTCAGGGTCAGGCCTTTGACCGGGGTCTCGTCGAGTTTGAAGATCAGGTCGCCCGCCTTGATGCCCGCACGGTACGCCGGGGTGTCCTCAATCGGAGACACGACCTTGACCAGCCCATCTTCCATGCCGACTTCAATCCCCAGCCCGCCGAACTCCCCTTGCGTGCCAACCTGCAAATCCTTGAAAGCATCGGCATCCAGGTAGGTGGAATGGGGGTCCAGATTGGAGAGCAGTCCAGAGATCGCGTTGGCGATCATTTTTTTGTCTTCGACCGGCTCGACATAGCCTTGCTTGATGGCGCTATACACTTCAGCGAAGGTGCGCAGTTCTTCAATGGGCAGCCCGGGTTGGACATCCTTTTCGGCAAAGGCAGGCAGGTTGAGGGAAATGAGTGCGCCGGCGATAAACCCGCCGGCGACCAGACTGATGGTTTTTGCTTTGATCATTTCAAACTGGCCCAAGACATCGGATCGATTGGTTGCCCTTGATGGCGGATTTCGAAGTATAAACCGGATTCCGGGTTGCTCCCGGTGCTCCCGGTGGTGGCAATCGTGTCTCCGCCATTGACGGTTTCACCCACGCGTTTGTTCAATGCATCGTTGTTGCCGTAAATGGAGAGATAGGCGTCGCCGTGGTCGACGATGACCAGATTGCCAAAACCACGCATCCATTCGGAAAAAACGATTTTGCCGCGGGCCACGGCTTTGACCGGTTGTCCTGACGGTGCCTGAATGAATAGCCCTCGCCAGGTGCCGCCCCCCTCACGCGGCGAACCGAAACGGCCGCTGAGTTTGCCGCGGGCTGGCAGCCGCAGTTTTCCTTTTTGTCGGGCAAAGCTGCCGTCGTTGGGGGCGGGCTCGAAGGCATTGTCCCCGACGCTGGGGGCGGCTTTCTCTACCGGCGCTGGCTTGGCGGAAGCTACCGGGGCTTTGCGCTGAGCTTCCGCCGCCTGACGTTTGCGGGCCGCTTCGGCGGCTTTGGCGGCTGCGGCTTGTTGGGCAATGAGACGTGACAGCCGGGAGACCAACGTGCTCATCTGTTTTTCATCGCGCTGCAGGTTACCGATTTCCTGACGCTGGTTTTTGACTTTGGTGGAGAGTTCCGCAAGCAGGGTTTCGCGTTTTTTGCGCTCCCCCTCCAGGGCCTGTTTCTGAACAAGTTGCTGCTTCTCGGCTTTGTCCAGCGCTAGCTTGCGCTCTTGGGCATCTTCCGCCAATGATTTTTTTTGATCCAGATTGTGGCGAATATTGTCGAGCAAGTCGCTGCGGCTTTGGGCGATGGCAGAGAGGTAATACAGGTCGCGTGAAAGCTGGTTGGGGTCGTCGCCATTGAGCAGGACACGCATCGCATCGGGGCGCCCCTGCATGTATTGGCGGGAGAGCAGGCGTTCCAGACTGGCTTGTTGCTGATCGAGTGTGTGGCCAAGTTCGCGAGATTGGGCGTCGAGTTTCCTGAG
>JAKLLI010000372.1 GCA_023150195.1 Azonexus sp. | reverse complement strand
CAGGGCGGCAATGGCGGCAATCAGCAGTGCGTTATCGGCCAGCGCGGAGAAGAACTGCGCGGCCATGATGATGTAAAAGCCGAACGGCACGGAGTGATGTCTCTTGTAATGATTGCTTTGGGCCGGGGTTATACCACGGTTTGCACTTCAATATACGTCGACGCATAGCGTGACGATTGCGGATGACGCACTGATGACTGCGGTCAACGGCGTTTCGGGCAAATATTCCCAGCGGCAGGCCACGGCTGGGGCGTGGAATATGGTTGAATATCGGCCGCAACTGTTCCCGAACCGACTGGAGATTTCCCATGGCTGACCGGCGCCTGCAAGTCTTTCATGCCGTAGCCAAGCACTTGAGCTTTACGCGCGCGGCAGATGCCCTGCTGATGACACAACCCGCGGTGACGCTGCAAATCAAACACCTGGAAGAGCAGTATGGGACACGCATGTTCGAGCGCCGAACCTCAGGCATCAGCCTGACCGCCGCTGGCGAACTCGTGCTCTCCTACGCCGAGCGAATTCTGGCGCTCTCGGATGAAATGGAAACCCGCCTGTCCGAAATGACCAGCGAAATGCGCGGCACGCTGCTCGTGGGGGCCAGCACCACCATCGCCGAATTCATGCTGCCGCGCGTGCTGGGGGAATTCAACGCGCTCTATCCGCAAGTGCGGGCGCGCCTGATCGTCGCCAATTCGGAAAGCATTCAGCGCCGGGTCACGGAATTGACGCTGGATGTGGGCCTGATTGAGGCGCCAGCCCGCTTGCCTGGTCTGGAAAGCCGCATTTGCTGCGAGGACGAGTTGCAGGTGATCTGCGCGCCGGATTACCCGCTGGCCGGCGCCGAGCGGATCAAGCCGCGGGATCTGGTGGACTACGAATTCATTTCGCGCGAACCGGGTTCGGGTACCCGGGAAATCAGCGATGCCTATTTCGAACAGCACGGCATCCTGCCGGCCAGTCTGAAAACCCAAATGGAACTGGGTAGCCCGGAAGCCCTCAAAGGCGTGGTCGCCACCGGGCTGGGTTTTGCCATCGCCTCGCGGGCGGTTGCAGAAAAAGAAGTCATGCTGGGCGAGTTGCTGGCGATTCCGCTTGATCCGCCGCTACGTCGTGGGCTGTATCTGGTGCATCCGAAAGACCGCTTTCAGTCCCGCCTGACAGCAACCTTCATTCAGTTTGCCCAAAGCAAGATGCAGGAGATGCGCGCTTGAGTATCAACCGTCCGATTCGTGCCCGGATTGCGGCAGCGGCCCTGCGCCACAATTATCGCGAGGTGAAGCGTCTGGCACCGCAATCGCGGGCCTGGGCGGTGATCAAGGCCAATGCCTACGGTCACGGACAGGCGGCAGCCATCGGCGCCCTGCGCGATGAGGCTGACGGCTTTGCGCTGCTGGAATGCGAAAATGCCCTGGCCTTGCGTGCCGCCGGCATCCGCCAGCCGATTCTTTTGCTCGAAGGCGTCTTTTCCACCGCCGATGCCCGCCATTTAAGCGCCCAAGGCATTGCCAGCGTGGTGCATTGCCATGAACAACTGGACATGGTCCTGGCGGCAAACGGCGACGCACCGCTGACACTCTGGTTAAAGCTCAACACCGGCATGAATCGCCTGGGCTTCGATGCCGCTGGTTTGCGGGCTGCACGACACAGGCTGCAAGGCCTTTCGACGGTCAACCTCGGTTTGATGACGCATTTCGCCGAAGCCGATGGCGAGCGGGGTGTCGCCTGGCAAATGGATCATTTTCAGGCCATGGCGGGGGATTGGCGCGGGCCGGTGAGCCTGGCCAATTCCGCGGCCATTTTGCGCCATCCACAAACGCATCGGGACTGGGTACGCCCCGGCATCATGCTTTATGGCGCCAGCCCGTTTGCCGACGCGTCAGCACAAGCCTTGGCGCTGCAACCGGTGATGCATCTGGAAAGCGCCTTGATCGGCGTTCAGCAGTTGCAGCCCGGGGATCGCGTCGGCTATGGCGGTACCTTCACCGCGGAACGCCCGATGCGCATTGGCATTGTCGCCTGTGGTTACGCCGCGACCTCACCCATCTGCCGGGAGCGGGCATCGGTTCGCCGGTCACGCTGTGGGGCGAAGGTGCGGGGGGGACGGTGACGGCGGATGAGGTGGCGGCTGCCGCGGGCACCATCGCTTACGAATTGTTCTGTGCGCTGGCGCCACGGGTGCCGGTCACGGTCGACGAGGCCTGAATGGCAAAAAGCAAAACGATTTACAGTTGTACCGAATGTGGTGCCACGAGTCCCAAATGGCAGGGACAGTGTCCGGGCTGCGGTGTCTGGAACACGCTGGTGGAAACGGTGGCGGAGAAATCCACAAATCCGCGCTTTGAGTCCTTGGCACCCGTCGCCCGCCTGCAGCGGCTGGCGGAAATCGAAGCCAGGGAAACCGACCGTTTCAGCACCGGCATCGGTGAGTTCGACCGGGCACTTGGCGGCGGCCTGGTGCCCGGCGGTGTTGTCTTGATCGGTGGCGATCCCGGGATCGGTAAAAGTACCTTGCTGTTACAGGCGCTGGCGCAAATTTCTACGACGCAAAAAGCCATTTACGTCAGCGGAGAAGAATCCGGCGAGCAGGTGGCCCTGCGCGCCCGCCGCCTGAACCTCGACGCCGGTCAACTGCAATTGATGGCCGAAATCAATCTGGAGCGGATTCTTGCCAGCTTGCAGGCCGAGCGGCCGCAAGTGGCGGTGATCGATTCCATCCAGACCTTGTGGTCAGACCAGCTGTCGAGCGCGCCGGGATCGGTGTCGCAAGTCCGCGAATGTGCGGCGCAACTGACCCGTCTGGCCAAGCAACTGGGGATCACGGTCATTCTGGTCGGCCACGTGACCAAGGAGGGTGCGCTGGCCGGGCCGCGGGTGCTGGAACACATTGTCGATACCGTGCTCTATTTCGAAGGCGACACCCATTCCAGCTTCCGGCTGGTGCGTGCTTTCAAGAACCGTTTTGGTGCGGTCAATGAGCTGGGCGTGTTCGCCATGACCGAAACTGGCCTCAAGGGCGTCAGCAATCCCTCGGCCTTGTTTTTGTCACAACACGGTCAGGAAGTGGCTGGCTCGTGTGTGCTGGTCACTCAGGAAGGCACGCGGCCGCTGCTGGTGGAAATTCAGGCGCTGGTCGATAGCGCCCACGGCAATCCCCGGCGGCTGACCGTGGGCCTGGATGCCCAGCGTCTGGCCATGTTGCTGGCCGTGCTGCATCGGCATGCGGGCATCGTTTGTTTCGATCAGGATGTCTTTGTGAATGCCGTCGGCGGCGTCAAGATTGGCGAACCGGCAGGCGATTTGGCGGTACTTTTGGCGATTACATCATCGTTGAAAAACAAACCCTTGCCAGAGAAACTTATTGTATTTGGTGAAGTTGGTCTGGCCGGTGAAATTCGCCCCGCGCCACGCGGCCAGGAGCGTTTGCGCGAGGCGGCCAAGCTGGGATTTACGCGCGCCCTGATCCCGGAAGCCAATCGCCCCAAACAGGCCATTCCCGGCATGGAAATCATCGCGGTCAAGCGCGTCGAAGAGGCGGTGACCCGTATTCGGGAACTGGATTGAGATGATCAGACTGGCCTACCGGATGCTCTTGCGCGACCTGCGCTCCGGGGA
>JAKLLI010000371.1 GCA_023150195.1 Azonexus sp. | reverse complement strand
GAATGCTGTCCAGTAAGTCGGTGGCGGATGACATGACGGTGGTGGCGCAATTTGGGATGTTAGTGGCGCAATTATGGCGCAGTTAGTAGAACAGCGCCAAATTTAGCCAAAAATATGGCGCCGTTGATGGAAGCCGGGCAGTGCACCAGTTAAACGCTTGCGACTTCACCAGCTAATGGCCGTTGCGGTCATTTCGCAGGCGCTGCCGATTGCGATATGTTTTATTGACTTCCCCTCAGGAAGCGCGCCATCAATTGTTGCCGGTTCACGGCACCGGTTTTACGAAAAACCTGCTGAATGTGACCCCGTACCGTCCAGTAAGATAGCTTCAACTCCGCCGCGATCTGACGATCGCTGCTTCCCTCCAGCACCTTGTCGAAGATCTGTTTTTCCCTTGGCGACAGCAATCGCACGAAGGTATCGGACTCGATGGCCCGCAAGTGAGCAGCCGATTTGACGTCCGATTCGTCACTCACGTATTCGTTGAGCACTTTCTTCATCCGCCAGACCAGTTCCTCCGGCGAAAAGGGGTTACTCAAAAAATCGTCAGCCCCACTTTTGATGGCCAGCAGACGGCGAGGAAGGTCATCAAATCCGGCGGCGAACAAAGCTGATGCCGCTTTTGCCGTTTTTGAGCACCACGTCGGCGATCACGATCAAATATTTGCGCGGCGCATACAACTGGCTTGCCTGCTCGACGTCATGCGCCACATCCACCGATAGCCCCAAGGCCTCCATCAGGCGACACACAAAGGCCGCATGGGAGGCAGAATCTTCCAGCAGCAACACGCGGCCGGAGAAATCTCCTTGCACGGGACGCTCAACGCAATCGGCAAGAAAGGTACCCAGCGCACTATATTCCGTGGCCAGGAAAACCTCGGTCGCACCACAGCGCAGGGCGTTGAAGGCGTAATCCGGATTCTCCGCTGCCATCACAAAAGCCACGGGCAAGGTGGCATGCACCAGCGAGCTACGCACGCTCTCGATGACCTGAAGGCTATCGCCATCGGCCAATTCATGGGCAATCACAAGTGCGTTATAGCGCTGGCCGTTATCCAGGTGGATCAGAGATTCTGCTTCGCCTGCGCAGAAATTGACGCGTAAACCACAGTCGACCGCAAGACGTTCGATGATCGAACGTTGGGTCATACTCGGGGAGATACACAAAATTTGCTTGGGGTTGCTGAGCATACAAAAATCCGGATGAGGCAAGCCAAGCATAACCAAAGAGCAGCATACCGCCCCCCCAGGGGGTGCCCCCGGGCATCACCCTAGGGTAGGCTCCATAGCTTATCGACACTCCTTGTTCGCCACCCACGAACCGCTGGCATTGCTGACCTTCAAACCAACCATCAACAAACTCTGGCGTGAGATTCAAGAAGGATCTCTGTCGCCCCGGCGCACCCATGAATTGCTGGATGCCTTGATGAACCTGGCCATCCGTATCAATCAACACTATGCCGAGGCGGCCCACCCGGCTGCGGCGCATCCCGATCACCACCTCTATCAGCGCTCAGCGCGCATGATCGAGGAACTGACCGATCTGTGCTTCGCCGCCATGATTCAGGCCGACACCATCCCGCTACGTGCTTTCATGCAAAAACACCTCGGCGATCTGATCGATCACTGAGCGACGCAGTACTTGCCCGGCAACTGGATCTGTTCTTGAAATCCGGCCACTGTCAAGCACGAAATGTCTGTGCGATCGACTCGAGGTCACTTGGCCCCAAGCCGAGCAGATCTGCATCGCGTGTGCTCCGGTGTGACATGTCGTACCAGAGCGAGAACAGTAACGCCCCCTTCAGTAGAAAGTGATTGGCATGCGCCGACTGGCTCAGTCGATAGAGCATTCGCTCCAGGGCAAAGCGCACGAGGACTTGGTTGAAGTCTGCGCCCTGGAGCCTGTCAGGCAACCTTGGCCAAGAGGCTGACGTGATTCGCCGCTGCGCGAACTTCTTTCATGCGTCCGTGGCCTGGCAGCACCTTATCGGTCACTATCACCAGCCCTGCTCGCTCCAATTCGTCAACATCGCGCTTCACTGCACTGCGATCTCGACGCAATCGTTCCGATATTTGCGTGATCGAGCCAGGCATTTCTTTGACTGCTCGAAATAATGCCAATCGCGCCGAGGTAATGAGCTTCATCAGCTCTGCGGGGTCTTCAAAGCTAATGATCCGCTCATCAGGTAGTGGCTTACCGCGGTCAGCTGCTTTGGCCAACTGGCGCCCATGCTTGAAGAAATCATCTTCCGTTCCGGTTTTGATAGTGAGCTTGGTCATTTGCTTTCCTTCAGTGCAATCCAGTCTTGTTCAAAGCGTTGCTCGATATCTTCGAAACTCACAAATTTGATCGGTTCCACTACGCCAAAATAGCGCCGGTGATGTCCGTCATGGGCATTGTCGTAACCCACCACGCGCCCATTGTCGCCTGCATGAATGTTGTGATTGATATAAGCGAGGTTGTAGCGGGTAACCCGACCCGTGGCCTCATCAACCCAGATTTCCCGGCGCAACTTACCATTCCCTCGTTTGTCAGGAATCTTGTGAGACTCATCGATGATTTTCTTATCAGACATGATTAATCATATCATGTCTGAATAACCAAAATTCAGATCAAAAACCACCTCCTCAAACAACCGGGAAGCGAGGATCGGGTCAATCGGCAGTTCAAGGCGGATCGGCCTCCAAGCCAAAGGCAAGGAGGGTTGAGAAGTTAAGTTGA
>JAKLLI010000370.1 GCA_023150195.1 Azonexus sp. | reverse complement strand
GGCACCGCTGATCAGCCTGAGCATCCTCGGGGGCGGGTATTTGCTGACACTTTCCGGGCAGGAAGCCATCCTCAAGGAAAAACGGGATCATCTGCTAGGCATCACCCGGGTTCAATTGATCGAATTGCGTGCCCGTGGCGGCTTCAGCCAACTGGAAAAGTCCCTGCCGGCAAATGAAACGCAGCGCGAAGACCGGATCGCCGGCCTGAATGCCCTGCTCAGGGATTCGAGTGACCGACTAGCGAGTGCTTTTCCCGGCGTGGGTGTGGGTTTTTACCACAAGCAACTTGACGCCATCATCACTTACGGACCGAGCATCGAATTCGGCAACACCGTTGGCAAATCCATCAGCCAGGAGCATCCGGGACGCAAGGTGCTAACTCTGGGGATCAGCGATGTGGTCAGCGGACATCAGGTTCGCGGGGAAATCATGAATGCGATGACCCCGATCGAAGAACACGGTGAAGTGGTTGGCTACATCTGGGCCAATGAATTGTTATCCGACATCGCCGAACAGATTGCGGCCATGCGGACCAAGATTTTCGCGTTCGCGACCCTGACCCTGATCATCGCCCTGCTGCTGATCTACCGCGTCGTGACCCGCCTGACCCGTGACATTGCCCAGATTCAGGATGGCCTGCAGCAGATGGAAAGCGACCTGACGGTACGCATTCCGAAACTGGAAGGTGAAACCGGACGGGTTGCCGACGCGGTCAACAGCATGGCGAAGTCACTTTTCGACGCCCAGTTTCGCGAACGCACCGCGGCACAAAATGCCTTGCGCGAAACGGAAGACACCCTGAGAGCGGCGATTGATGCAATTGACGAAGCCTTCGTCCTGTTCGATCAGGAAGACCGCCTCGTTTATTTCAACCAGAAATATGCGGAGTTATTCGCCACGCAGGGCGAATTGCACCCCGGCACGCCATTCGAAACCATGCTCAGGGAAGGCATCGCCCGCGGACTGTTCCCGGCAGCCAAGCCTGACCCGGATGCCTGGGTGGCACAACGCCTGATGGAACACCGTTCCGGCGATTGCACCATTGAAGAACGGCTGGCGGATGGCCGCTGGTTGCGTATTGTGGACAGGCGCAGCGCCAGCGGACACATCGTTGGTTTCCGGATGGACATTACCGATCTCAAGCAGGCCAAGGAAACCGCGGAAGCCGCCAGCCAGGCGAAAAACCAATTCTTGGCCAACATGAGCCACGAAATCCGCACGCCCATGAACGGGGTGCTGGGGATGACTGAATTGCTACTGGATACGGAACTTGACAGCGAACAGCGCGAATATGCGCAAACTGCAGCCAGTTCGGCCCAAGCCCTGCTTGGCCTGATCAACGACATCCTCGATTTTTCCAAAATCGAGGCGGGCAAACTCGACATCGAGCGCATTGACTTCGACTTGCGCGTGCTGGTCGCCGAAATCTGCGATCTGCTAGCACTGCGCGCCGACGAGAAACGGATAGAACTGATCTACGCCATTCATCCGGACGTCCCTTCGCTACTCAAAGGCGATCCCGGACGTATCCGCCAGATTTTGCTCAATCTGCTCGGCAATGCCATTAAATTCACCCAGATTGGTGAGGTCACGCTACACATCCGCTTGCTGCACGAAGCCAATGATCGTGTCCGCCTCCAGTTCAAGATCACGGATACGGGCATTGGCATTCCGGAAAGCAAGCTCGGCGGCCTGTTCAGTCCCTTCACCCAGGCCGACGCCTCGACAACGCGCCAGTTTGGCGGCACCGGCCTTGGGCTCTCGATTGCCCGCCGGCTGTGCGAACTCATGGGCGGCGAAATTGGCGTGACCAGCCAGGAAGGGCATGGCTCTACCTTCTGGTTCGAACTTCCCTTCCATGTTCAATCCCTGCCCGCCGATCATGTCGCCCCGGCCAATGACAATATCCTGGTTGGCAAACGCATCCTGATCGTTGACGACAGTCTGACCAATCGCCGCTTGCTGGAGGTTCTGCTTGGCAGCTGGTCGGTAGAAGTGCTTTCTGCGGTCGACGGCGAGTCGGCCCTGAAAACCATCAATCTCGAATTGACAGCAGGACGCGCCTTGGACGCAATCATTCTCGACATGCAAATGCCGGGCATGAGCGGCGAAGATGTCGGCAAAGCCA
>JAKLLI010000369.1 GCA_023150195.1 Azonexus sp. | reverse complement strand
ACCAGAATGGCGCCCCTTTACGCCTGGTGGTTCCGTGGAAATATGGGTTCAAAAGCGCGAAATCCATCGTCCGCATCCGCTTTGTCGCTGAACAGCCTCGTACCGCTTGGGTCAAGGCAGCCCCCCATGAATATGGCTTCTACGCCAACGTCAATCCTGCGGTGTCCCACCCACGCTGGTCGCAAAGCCAAGAGCGCCGCTTGGGCGATTTTTTCAAACGCCCCACCCTGCCATTTAATGGCTATGCCGAACAGGTCGCCTCGCTTTACGCAGGCATGGACCTCACAAGGAACTACTGAGCATGACCTCGCCCAACCCGCCCATCAACCGACTGAAAACCCTGCTGTTTGCGCTTTCACTCCTGCCTTTGGGCTGGCTCATCTGGCAAGGCATTGACGGCGATCTGGGCGCCAACCCGGTCGAAACCGTGCAACGCTGGACCGGGACCTGGGCAATCAATTTTCTTGTTCTGACCCTGTGCATTACCCCCTTGCGCGCCCTCAGCGGGCAACACTGGCTGTTGCGCCTGCGTCGCATGCTGGGGCTATTCTGTTTTTTCTACGCCCTGCTCCACTTTCTGAGTTTTGTCTGGTTCGATCACGAATTTGCGGTCGACGCGATTGCGCGTGATATTTTGAAGCGCCCCTTCGTCACCGTTGGATTTGCGGCTTTTGTGCTGCTGATCCCACTCGCGCTCAGCTCGAACAATCTGGCCATCCGAAAGCTGGGTGGACGGCGCTGGCAAACCATACACCGCAGCATCTACCTGATCGCCATTCTCAGCTGCATCCATTACTTCTGGCTGAGCAAAATCACCCAGTGGCCGTGGCCACTGGCGTATGCGCTGGCAATCTCGCTACTCCTCGGCTGGCGCATACGCGAACGTCAGCGCAAGGCGATTCCGGTTCCGCGCACGGCCAAGGTTCAGCCCATGACCTTCCACCCACACCGGCCGAAATAAACGCTAACGCCTAGGCGAGCGATCAAAGCGCACGATGGCGCGCCCATCCGCCGTCTGCTTTGGCGCAGCCTTCCAGGCATGCCCGTAAATCACCTCAAAACTGGCCGGCAGTTTGCCCGCCTGGCGCATCGCCTCATAGGCTGAACGGGCAGCGGCCAGGCGCTTGGCACCGGTCAGACCATGGCGACGGGCGTGCATGGCACAGGACGATCCCGCCGCACGCAACTCTGCGAAGAGAGTCGACAAATCATCGTAAGTCAGCGTAATCATTTCCATATCCACCACGGGATCGGAGAAACCGCTCTCGACCAGCATATCGCCCAGATCGTGCATATCGGTAAAGCGCTGGGTGTGCGCATAGCCATCGCTGAACGCCTGCCGCAATTCGCACAAGGTATCCGGGCCCAGGGTCGAAAACATGAGCAGCCCGCCCACGTCAAGCACACGATGCGCTTCCGCCAAAGCCGGCAACGGTGAGTCCAGCCAGTGCAGCATCAGATTGGACCAGACCAGGCCCATGGATCGCGGAGCCAAAGGCAAGGCTTCCGCATCTGCCGCAAGATATTTCGGCCCCGCATCTCGCGTCAACCAGCGTGCCCAACCCGTACGTGCAGGGCGGGCGACCTTGAGCATGGCTTCTGCGAAATCCACACCGAAAAGCTGCGCCTGTGGATAGCGCGCCGAGAGCATGGCGACACTCCCGCCGCCACTGCATCCGAGATCCAATACGCGCGTTGGCGCAAGACGCACATAATCCAGACGCGCCTGCATGCGCCGATCCACTTCGCGCACGAAGAAGTCGCTCTGCGCGTAACCCGGCGCAATCCGCGAAAAGCGCCTGGCGACCTGCTTCCGGTCGACAAAGCCTTTCGTCAGATTTTCGGAATTCAAATGGCCTTCAGGCCCAGACGGGCAAACAATTGATCGTCGCGGTCGACATCGGGATTACCGGTCGTCAGCAGGTGATCGCCATAAAACATGGAGTTGGCACCGGCCAGGAAACACAGGGCCTGCAACTCATCATTCATTTCCTGACGGCCCGCGGACAAGCGCACCCAGGAGCCGGGCATCGTGATGCGTGCCGCCGCGATGGTGCGGACGAATTCGAACGGATCCAGGCGATCCTCCTCGGCCAGCGGGGTCCCGGGAATCGGTACCAGATTGTTGATGG
>JAKLLI010000368.1 GCA_023150195.1 Azonexus sp. | reverse complement strand
CCATCCCTATGTCGTGCCGTCCGATGCCGTCGGGCATCAGGTGGCCAAGGTCTTGATCGCGCCTTCGGCCACCCGCGATCGTCTGACCGCCGAATGCTTTGTGCCGGACAGCGAAGCCGAGCCCGTTGGCGCCATCGAACTGGCGCTCAAGGCCACGCTGCTGGCCGAGCCCATCGAAGCGCGAATCCGCGAAGCGGAAAAGGCGGGCCGCTTTGCCGACAATCCGCAGGCCAATGTCCGGGATATCGCCAGTGTGGCCTTCGAGGCGGGGGTGATTTCCGTCGCTGAGTACGAGATCGTCAAATACCGCAACCGCTTGCGCGACAAGGTGGTGCAAGTGGACGACTTCCCCTTCGATTACGGCGTGGCGACTGCGCACAAGCCGGCCAGCGACCGGATGGCCGCCTGATCATGAACTCGCCCATTTATGTGGTCGACGGCGCCAGAACGCCTTTTTTGAAGGCACAGAAGGGGCCGGGGCCGTTTTCGGCGGCGGATCTGGCGACGCAAGCCGGTCGGGCGCTCTTGCTGCGTCAGCCGTTTTTGCCCAGCGATCTCGATGAGGTCATCCTGGGTTGCGCTGCGCCTTCGCCGGATGAAACCAATATCGGTCGCCTGGTCGCCTTGCGGCTGGGCTGTGGCGAGCAGGTGCCGGGCTGGACGGTAATGCGCAATTGCGCATCCGGCATGCAGGCCATCGATTCGGCCATCGCCAATATCCAGCGCGGTCGCGCGCAACTGGTGCTGGCCGGCGGTGTCGATGCGCTGTCGCGGGCGCCTTTGCTGTATTCCGAGGCGATGGTGCGCTGGTTTGCCGGCATGATGGCGTTGGGGGCTTCCAAAGGGGGCTTGGCTGCGGTTAACCAGAAAATCAGCCATTTTTTGAAGTTGCCCGTGGCCGAATTGTTCAAACCGGTGATCGGGCTGATGAAAGGGCTGACCGATCCCATGGTGGGGCTGCTGATGGGGCAGACCGCCGAAAATCTGGCGTGGCGCTTTGGCATCGACCGGGCGCAGATGGATGCCTATGCCGTACAAAGCCACCAGCGGGCGCTGGCCGCGCGGCAGGCCGGGTATGTTGACGAGATCGTGCCGCTGGTCGATCGTACCGGCACGGTGTATGCGGAAGACGACGGGGTGCGGGCGGATGCCACGCTGGCCGGCATGGCCAAACCCCGACCATTTTTCGACAAGCCTTACGGCAAGATCACGGCGGCCAACAGTTCCCAGATTACCGATGGCGCCGCCTGGGTCGTGCTGGCCTCCGAGGCGGCGGTAGCGCAATGGGGCCTCAAACCGCTAGGCAAAATTGTCGATTGCCAGTGGGCCGGATTGGCGCCGGAAATGATGGGCCTGGGGCCGGTGCATGCCACCACGCCGCTCCTGCAGCGCCACGGTCTGGCGTTGGCCGACATCGACTATTGGGAACTTAACGAAGCCTTTGCCACGCAGGTGCTGGCCTGCCAGGCGGCCTGGCAGGACGACGCCTATTGCCGTGAGTCATTGGGGCTGGCCGGGGCTTTGGGGCAAATACCCGAAGATCGGCTGAATGTGGATGGTGGTGCGGTATCGATCGGTCACCCGGTCGGTGCCTCGGGTGCTCGCATCGTGCTGCATCTATTGCACGTGTTGCGTCGGCAGGGCGCGAGGCGCGGGGTGGCGAGTATTTGTATCGGCGGCGGCTTGGGCGGCGCCATGCTGGTGGAGGCCTGCGCATGAAACATTGGCAATTGACGCGGGAAAACGAGGGCATCGCGGTGGCGACGCTGGATCGGGCCGGCGAGCGCAGTAATGCCCTGTCGGCCAATGTGATGGCAGAACTGGCCTCGCTACTTGATCAACTGGACAAGGACCCACCGGCGGGGCTCATCTTTCGTTCCGGCAAAGCCGCCGGCTTTATCGCCGGCGCCGATATCGACGAATTTTCGCAGCTGGACACGCCGGAACAGGGCAGGGCGCTGGTGGCCCGTGGCTGGGATTTGTTCAACCGGCTGGCGGCCGTGCCGTATCCCACCCTGGCGCTGGTGCGCGGCCACTGTCTCGGCGGTGGGCTGGAACTGGCGCTGGCCTGCCGCTATTTGCTGGTGGTCGACGAACCCGGCACCCAGTTGGCGCTGCCCGAGGTCATGCTCGGCATCTTCCCCGGC
>JAKLLI010000367.1 GCA_023150195.1 Azonexus sp. | reverse complement strand
GCGACATGTGGCAAAGCCTGAATGCTCAGGGGCAGTGGCAGGGAGAAATCTGGAACCGCCGCAAAAATGGCGGGATTTTCCCGGAGTGGCTCTCCATTTCTGCGGTACGCAATGATGCCGGCGGCGCAACCCATTTTATTGGGGTGTTCACCGATATTTCAGAGCGCAAGCAGAGCGAAGCTCGCATCCATCATCTGGCCCATCATGATGCCCTGACTGGCTTGCCCAACCGCCTGTTGCTGGATGACCGGATCAGCCAGGGCATTCTCAATTCGCGGCGGGCCAAGCGACAGATGGCCATCATTTTCGTGGATCTCGATCGCTTCAAGAACATCAATGACACCTTGGGACATGAAATTGGAGACAGTCTGCTGGTTCAGGCAGCGCAGCGCGGCCTGTCCGTTTTGCGCGAGGCGGACACCTTGTGTCGCCAGGGCGGTGATGAATTTGTCGTGGTCTTGCCTGAGTTGGCGCATCGCCAGGATGCCGCCCATATTGTTCGCAAGCTGCTTGCGGCCTTGTGTCAGCCCTATTTGCTTGCCGGCCATGAGTTGACCGTGAGCGGCAGCGCCGGCATTGCGCTTTATCCGGAAAATGGCGAAACCGCGTCCGAATTGTTGCGTAAGGCCGATGCCGCCATGTATCGGGCCAAGGAAGAAGGGCGTAATACCTGGCGCTTCTTCTCATCCGAAATCAACACGGCCTCCCTTGGCGAGCTTTTGCTTGAAAACGATCTGTTCGGCGCCCTGGAACGCGACGAATTGCTGCTTCACTATCAACCCAAGGTCTGTGCGAAGACTGGTGCCTTGCTGGGTGCGGAAGCCTTGATGCGCTGGCGTCACCGCGACCACGGGATGGTACCGCCGGGGCGCTTTATCCCGCTGGCCGAGGAAAATGGCTTGATCAATGCCTTTGGCGAATGGGCCTTGCGAACGGTGTGTGCCCAGCAGCGCGCCTGGCTGGATGCGGGACTGCTGGTGGTGCCGGTGGCCGTGAATATCTCGGCGAATCAGTTTGCCCGTCAGGATTTGCCCGCCATGCTGGCGCATTTGCTGGGTGAATACGGTTTGCCGCCGCAGTTGATCGAACTGGAACTGACCGAATCACTCCTGATGCGCAATGCGAACAGTGCCGCCAGCGTGCTGCAAAAGCTCCAGAAAATGCACATTCACGTGGCGATCGATGATTTTGGCACGGGCTATTCTTCCTTGAGTTACCTGCATCAGTTTCCGGTGCAGTCGCTCAAAATCGATCGCACCTTCGTCAACCAGATTGGCGAGCATGGTGAAACGGTGCGGCTGGCCTCGGCGATCATCGCCATGGCGCATGAACTGGATCTGGTGGTGATCGCCGAAGGCGTGGAAAACGAGGCGCAACGGCGTTATCTGGCCGAACATGGTTGCGATCAATTTCAGGGCTATTTGTTCGGTCGACCGCAGGATGCCGCAGCCATGGGCGAATTGCTGCGCCTTCAGGAGTTGGGCTCACCAACGCATTGAACAAGGACCCCGCGACGCTGACGGGGCGGCGCGACACTGCCATCGAGATGGCGCGCCCGCAATTGTCCGCAGCCGCCATCCACATCCTGCCCGACCGAGTTGCGCACCGTGGTTCGTATGCCTCGGTCATGCAAGTGACGCGCCATCGCGGTGAGCGCTGCCACTGACGGCCGGCGGTAGTCCAGGCTGGCGGTGGCGTTGTCAGCGTTGGGCAACAGGTGGCGGCGCAATCCGGCATCCGTGCTATGCAGCGAAATGGCCAGCGCCGGGATGACGCGCTGTTGCGGTAAACGCTCAAAAACCCGCAAATCGCCGACCGTGGAAAACACGAGGTTCTTGTGACCGATACCGCCGGCGGTACCTAGTAGATTGATCGCTTCGAGCACTTGATCAAGATTGTGCGAGGGCTCGCCCATGCCCATGAAAACCACGCGGCGAACCGCTCGCCGCTGCCTGGCCAGGACCACCTGGGCAATCATTTCGGCGCTGCTGACCTGGCGCAGCAGACCCTGCTTGCCCGTCATGCAGAACGTACAACCGACGGCGCAACCAATCTGGCTGGAAATACAGACGCCACCGCGAGGCAGGAGCACGCTCTCCACGGTCTGGCCATCGGCCAGCGCCACCAGTAGGCGCGCACCGTCTTCGCCCGGATGTTCCGCGATGACTCGGGCCAGTTTTCCCAGATTGGCAGTCAGTTCGGGGAGCGCCTCGCGCACGGCTAGCGGCAAAAAATTTTCCGAGGCTTGGCGGCGAGTCCCGGCATCCAGTGGTTTGGCCTGCAGCCAGGCGCGCAGGATGCGGTCGACGTGCGCTGACTTGGCGCCGAGCGCCTGCAACGATTGATAAAACTCGGCGAGTTGCATAAAGCGACTGTCGGGCTCGCCGGCGATCAATGGCAACCGAGGGCTTCTACCGGTGTCGGGGGCAATTGACGGGCACGGCGCGCAGCGCGGGCATCCATCCAGTTCTTGGCGGCAATCATGCAGCCCAGCAGGATGAAGGCACCCGGCGGCAACATGCCGAGCAGGAAGCCGGGATAATTTTCTGGGAGTAGCTGGATCGGATGCAGACTGGAAAAGACCATGTCGATGCCGCCAAACAGGGTTCCGTTGGCCAGCAACTCGCGCATCGCCCCCAGCAGGCCCAGCGTCCACAACATGCCCAGTCCCATGAATACGCCATCCACGGTCGAATTGAGCGGCGGGTTCTTGGCAGCGAAGGCTTCGACTCGGGCCAGCACGATGCAGTTGGTGACGATCAGGGGGATGAAGATGCCGAGCACGATATACAGCTCATGCAAATTGGCGTTGAATAGCAGGTCGACCACGGTGACCAGTGCTGCCACGATCAGGATGAAGACAGGAATCCGGATTTCGTGGGGAATGAAGTTGCGCAAGGAGGCGACAGCAACGTTGGCAATCGCCATGACGATGATGGTGGCCAGCGACAACATGATGCCGTTGACGGCATTGGTGGTCACCGCCAGCAACGGACAAAGTCCAAGCAACTGGGCGAGCGAGCTGTTCTGCTTCCATAGCCCGTTACGGGCGATGGTGGTGAATTCGTCACGTGTCATGGCCTTTTCTCCAAAAACAGGCGATCACGTTCGCCATCGGCCCACTGCACCGCCTTGCGTACTGCTTTGGCAACCGCCCGCGGACTGATCGTCGCCCCGGCGTGGAAGTCAATCTGACCGCCATCTTTGCGCACGCGCCAGGCCTTGTCCGGGGTATTGGCCAGCGAGCGGCCGACAAACTGGTTGATCCAGGGGCCGGCTTTGTTCTTGTCCTTGCGGGGATCAATGTAGTCGCCCAGCCCCGGTGTTTCCTTGTGTTGAGTGACACGGACGCCGGCGATGCTGCCATCGGCGCGCAGTGCGACCAGCAGCTTGATCTTGCCGGCGTAGCCATCGGGTGCCGCCGCTTCGAAGATGAGCGCCACGGGTTGTCCCTGCTTGCGTGCCCGGTAAACGGTGCTGGGCTCAAGCAACCCCAGGGCGTCGGTGGGCGGAAGCTGGAGGGTGTCGTCGATCAGGGCGTTGTCGTAATCGCCTGCGGGCAAGACATCGTTGAGCAGTTTCATCTTCTCTTCGAGTGCGGAGGCCTCGATAGCGGGCTTGGTCCACTTGTAGGCGGCAGACAGCAGGCCAGTGAACGCGATGACGAAGACGAAAAGGATAGCGGCCGTCCGTACGGCCATGCTGCTGGCGGTAAATTGACGGGCCGCCGTCATGGCTTGTCCTTCATACCGAAAATGCGCGGCTGGGTCAGCAGGTCGATATGCGGTGCCGAAAGATTCATCAACAGCACGGCAAAGGCGTCGCCGTCCGGATAACCACCAAAAACGCGAATGA
>JAKLLI010000366.1 GCA_023150195.1 Azonexus sp. | reverse complement strand
GTGCTTTTGCAGGAAATTAACAAGACCCTGGTTTACATGGCCTCGAAAACCCGAGGCAAATCGGTGGATGTGATTTATCTGGCGGGTAGCGCGGCGCGTTATCCGAGCCTGCTGACCAGTTTTCAGCAGCAGTTGCAGGTGCCGGTGGTGCCCCTGGAGCCGGTGTCGCTGTTTGCCCATGATGAGCGGGTGCGTCCTCAGTTGGGCTTGCGCCCGGGGATTGTCCTGGCCACCGGCTTGGCCCTGCGCGAGGTGCCGGAAATTGGCTGACATGGACCTGATTCCCGACGACTACCGGCAGCAGCACCGTTTGCGTCGGGTGTTGCGGCAGTTTGCCTGGCTCGCGCTGGGCATCGTGCTGCTGGTGGGGCTGGCCCGTGCGGGCTTGTCCATGCTGATGGCGCGGGACCAACTGGCGATTACGCAATTCGAACAGCGGGAGCAGCGCCTGCGTCAGGCGCAAGGCGAACTGACAGCCTTGCAGCAAAAGCATGCGCGACTGCAGGCGCAACTGGCGGATGGCGGTGGTCTCGAGGGCAGCAAGATGCGCGTGCTCTTGCGGGCGATTGAGGCCGCACATCAGCCAGATGTCTGGTTTGATGCCTTGCGCTTCGAGCAGGCCGCCAACGCCAGCGTGCACATCGATGGTGGCGCGTTGGGCCATGACCGGCTGGCCGCCTTCATGCGGCAGCTAGCGGCACAGCCGGGTATCGCTCAGGTGCAATTGCTGGATAGCAAACTCGGCGGCGGGCCGGATCATGCGGCGGTGGCCTTTACCCTGACGCTCAAATTGCTCCCGGAGGCCACGCAATAATGGATGCCTTGCTGCGTCGCCTCGGCGGCTTCGACTTCCGGCTGGTCGTTGGGATTGGCGCCCTGTTGCTGATCGTGCTCGCCCTGGAGGGCTGGGTATTGTTCCTGCGCGCACCGCTGGCGGCTTACCGGCTGCAGCTGGATCAGCGGCAGTTGCTTGAACTGCGCACGGCCGGGCCGGAGGTGTCGGCGGGCGAGATCGATCGATTGAAAGCCGCTGTGGCCGACCTTGAGGCGCATCAACCCGCCGGGCGCGCCCGTCTGGAAGGGAGCGAGGATGCCATCGCCACGACCTTGATCGAGGTGCTGGACAAGGCGGCGCGGGCACACCGGGTGAGTCTGGCGAATGTGCGTCCGGATGTGGCGGCCTTGCCCGGTCAGCAGCCGGCGCCGGGGCTGCCGAAGCGGCCTGCCGGTCCGGTTTTTTCGGTCGGTGCGAGTGGTGACTATCTGAGTTTGACGGCCTGGCTGCTCGATTTTTCGGAGAAATTCGGACGTCAGGCGCGAATCGACAGTTTTGAGATGCGTGCGGTCGATAGCGAGGCTGGCCGCCATCTTGGCCTGGAGTTGCGCTTGCATCTGACGCCGGGCACGGAAGGTGGTGCCTCATGAGTTGGCGTTTGCGTAGTCTCGTGGGCTTGGCTGCCATCGCTGGCAGCGCCGTGGCCGGGGCGGTTGACCTCGGCTTGCAGCATGATCCTTTTGTCCGTCCCGGCGCGGCCTTGGGGGCAAGGGCACTCGCGGCGAGCGGCGATGCGGCACCGATGACTTGGCCGCCGGTTTTGGGTGCGGTGCTGGTCGCCGGGCGCGATTCTCTGGTGATGATCGAAGGCCGGCGCTTGCGTCTGGGTGAATCGATCGACGGTTACCGGCTGCTGCAGGTCAAGCCACGACAGGCAATTTTTGGCAAGGATGGACGGCGTTTCGTCGTCGATATGCTGCCGCCGCCCGCGCCGGCGAATGGACAGAAAAAGGAACAGGAATGAAGGCATTGCGCTTGATGGGGTGGCTGGCGATCTGCGGCGTCCTGATGGCTGCGGTCAACGTGGGCGCCGCGGAAAAAACGCCGGCGCCCACCGCCGCACAGAAGATTTCGCTGAGTTTCCGCGACACGCCGGTGATCGACATCTTTGATGTCCTGTCCAAAAAAGATCGGGTGAATATCGTGCTGGGAAAGACGATTGCCGGCAATATTTCGCTCAATCTCTATGATGTTTCCGTCCATGACGCGATTTATCGCGTGGCCGAAGCAGCGGGTTATGTAGTGGAACAACGCAAGGGGGAATACTTCATCGTTGAGCGCAAGGATGCCGGGCTCGACCATTCCGACGGCTATGTGCAGGT